>NZ_JBKOTX010000227.1:0-7762 GCF_047086965.1 Roseovarius halophilus (ex Wu et al. 2025)
ATTGCCTGGCGCTGATCGAGCGCAGTATCGAGGAGGTGCTGGCCCGGATCTGACGGGGCGGCTGCGCCGCGCAGGTCTGCCTCGGCTGCGCCTCGGGCAGGGGGGGGGGGGGGGGGGCCCGGGGCGCGCGGGGGCCGCGCCCGTCGTCGCCGCCGGTTTGGCGGAGACGGCGGAACTGATGCGGACCGAGCTGGGCACCCGCGAAATGCGATCCTCGATCGCGTCCTGATCCACGCAGAGCGCGTTCAGCAGTGCGCCGAAACGGTGGCTCTGCAACGTGATCTCGAGGCAGTCGATCACCTCGGCGGCCGCGAGGCGCTTTTCCTCGATCCGCTTTTCCACGTCGTCTGAAACGTGGAAGGGGCCAAGGGCCATCGCCATGTCGCCCGCGACCTTCTCGACCTGCCCGGAAAGCTGGCGCAGCTTGCTGTCGGGCACGCAGACCTCGGTAAGTTCGCGGGTAAGATAGCTGACGCCGCCGTCATTGAGGCTGAGCGCGGCATCCCACGCGGCCGCCGGATCCTTGAAGTGGCGTTGAACGCTTTCGGCGGAAAGGCAGCCGTCGCGCAGTTCGGCGAGCCGGGCTTCCTTCTCGGGGCGGATGCCGGTTTCGCGCTGCTGGTCGTCATAATCCAGCAATCCCTCGACGAAGAAGTTGGGATTGCGCAGCCAGTAGCAGTTCCGGAACGGGTGGCCCGGTGTCCAGTTCTCGACCCAGCCGTCCTTGGAGCGGCCGAACTTCTCGAGCAGCGATGCCTGCATCCGCCGTTCGAAGCGGGTGCTGTCGCCGCCCCCGGCGGCGGATTCGCCCAAGTGCTTGTCGAACTTCGTGAGCACGAAGAAAAGGATGCAGTCCACGTCGCGCCGCGCCTCGGGCCTGTTGCCGTGCGTCAGGGCGATCCAGTTGTCGACCAGCCCCGGCAGATCGAGCGTTTCCATGTTGCTGTCGGGCACGCAGAGCAGCATCGAGGTGATTTCCTGGTTCTCGACGTAGCGGTCGAAAAGATAGGCTACCTTGCCGCGCAGCAGCAGTTGCGATACGGTCTTTTCCGGCTCGGCCAGAGTTTTCGACAGCGGCTGCTCGAAGCGGTTGCGCGCGCCGGGGAAATCCAGCAGGTCGGTTTCCTCGAACAGTGGCGAGGGTTGTTCGAGCATTGGAAAGACAAGCTCGGCCGCGAGCGCGCAGACGACGGCGCGCGGCAGGTCCGTCACCTGCCCGGAGGGCGCGCGCACCTTCAGCGTGTCGGACGTGTCGCCGCCATGGAGGCCGTTGAGCGTCTTGACGTCGATGATCGAGCTTTCGCGGGGAATGAGCGCGTCGAGCGGCACGTGCACGACCTCGGGGTGGCCGATCCGCGCCAGCCCCTCGGCCATCGTCACGTAAAGCTCGGTCAGCGCGCCGTGCCCGCCCCAGAGGATCTCGAGGAATTCGGCGCGGTCGCGGATGGACATCATGGGTGCCAGCGCGGCGGCGTCGTCCCAGAAGGGTTTGAGCGCGGCGGCATAGGCGGTGCGCCCGAAGGTGGATTGCACGTAATCCTGGATCTCCAGCACGTCCTCGAAGGACATGCCCGGCACCTCGGCCGCGCCGGCCCGCGGCTTGAAAGCTTCGAGGTGGCCGTTGATCTGGCCTGCCTCCGGGGCCGGTTCGGACTGGTCGCCATCCATGTAGAAGCTGTTGACGATGGTGCGGGCGATATCCGCTTCGCTGAGCAGGTTGAGCTGGATCGGGAAGCCGTCCGGCATCGCCGCCTTGGTCATGGTGAAGCGGGTGACGAGCCCGGTGCTTTCGCCTTCGCCCTCGGGGTTGATCTCGCTGATGTAATCGAGCTGGCCGCCCGGGCCGGGGAAATCGGCCACGAGCCGCCCGTCGCCGGGCCGCGCGAGGACCGAGACAAGGAAGGACTTGCCGGCCTGGCTGGGGCCGAAGACGCTCACGCTCATCTTCGTCTGGGCGGAGCGGCCGAGTTTTTCCGCCCGGCGGGCGGACCGGCGCAGCAATTGCACGAGCGACTTGTGCTCGGGCCCGACTGTCTCGGCGTTCTCGGAATCCTGCACCCAGTCGAGCGCCTTGCGCGAGAGCGCGGCCACGTCGGCGCAGCGTGTTGCAAGCTCGTTCTGGTTTGCCATCTTGCGGTCCATCCTACCCGTTTCGTTCAGATTGCGTAGACGCCGGTATCGATCCAGTAGTCATCGTCGAATCCCAGAGTCTGCAGGCGCAACACCAGGTCGGTGTTCTTCATCTGGTCGCCCTCGCCGTCGTAGACCTCGCTGATCTTGAAGGCCTCGCGCAGGCTTTCGCGGCGCAGGCGCGCCTCGGTGGTCTGCGCCTCGTCGTCGTCGCCCTCGTCCTTCTCCAGCGTGACGCGCACGGGCGAGGGGCGTTGCCGGGCTGCCGCGTTCGCGAAATCCAGCCGGTAAAGCGGCGTCGTCGTCCAGCGTTCCAGCTCCAGTTGCCGCGAGCCGATATGCACGGGCGAGAACATGGACAGCGTCGCGGTCTGTTCGCCCGCGCGCGACTTCTTGTCGAGGTCGATATCGGCGAAGAGCACGCGTTCGTCGAGGATCTGGCCGTTGCGGTCCATCTCGCCGATGAAACGGGCGGTGGACCGCATCTGGAACGCCTCGGTCGTGACCTTGAAATTGGGTATCCGGCTCTCGGCGAGGGCGATCAGCATGCCGCCCACGGCGACCGTGGATTTCGGATCACCGATGCGCTGCGTGACCGGGTCGCGGAAGGGATACCAGCGGCCGGTCTTGTAGGTGTGCATCGAGATCAGCCGGTGGGGCGGGACGACCATCATCTCCTCGATGATCGCGCGCACGGCGGGCAGGCGCGAGGGCCGCCCCGTGAGCAGCACAAGGTCAACGCCCAGATGGTCGATGACCTCGCCCATGTTGCTGAGCACCTTCTGGAACACCTCGCGCGAGATGGCGTCGACATCCTCGCGCGTGGTGGTGAGCGTGACATCGGCCAGCGACCAGCCCGCGGCGCCGGTTTCCGCCGCGCCGCGTTCGATGTAGCCAAGTGTCTCGTTGACCTTTTGCGTGTCCGTTTCCTCGCTCTCTGTGTCATCCTCGGGGGAGTGAAGGCCGAGCACCTCGCCGATATCGAGATCGATGCGGTCGAACTCGCCCGATCTCTCGGACGCGGCCAGAACGGCCTCGGCCAGCGGCACGAGGACGCGGATCGAGAACTGGCGGCGGCGCTGCACCGCCTGCTGGTCCTGTCCGCCGCGGTCGCCGCCGAAGAGCTCGCGCATCTTCTCGCCAACGTAGCGGCCGCCGGCCTGTTCGATGCTGTCCTGAAGCCGGGGCAGGATGATGCCGCTGACCACGCGATGCACGAGGTCGTCGCCGGCCACCCGGAACCCTTCCCGGAACGTCTGTTCGGGGTGCAGCACGCGGTTGGCCTCGCCGCGATAGGTGGTAATCATCAGGTCGGTGGTGCCGCCGCCGATATCGACGCAGGCCAGCCGCAGCGTCGGCTGCGGCTCTTTCACGTCGCCGGTCACGCGCGGCTTGCCCTTGAGTTGCAGGAACGTGTCGATGCGCCCCTCGAATTTCTGCGTGAGCTCGCTGTACAGGTAAACGAGCTGCGTGGCGCTGGCCTCGTCCCAGTCGATCATCAGGTCGGGCCGGCGCGAGATGACGCTGTCGCCCTCGCCGATACCCAGCATCGACCAGACGAGGTGCAGCGCCCCGGCCGCGCGGGACCGGATGATCGCCTGTTCCTGGATCGAGGTGGCGGTGGGCAGGCTGAGGATGATCCGGTTGAGCCGCCGCGGCAGATCGCTTTGCGGGCGGCGCGAGCGCGAGGCGGGATCGTTCACCTGGATCAGCGTGTGCGCGATGATCTCGGCCAGCATGAAGCCGAAAAGCGCGGATCGCGAGAACTGCGGGCGGATCGCGGGGGTCATGCTGCCCGCGCCGCGCGGGCGCAGGCCGCGTGACATGTCGTATTTCAGCTGCTCCAGCACGTCGCCGGATTCGTTCAGGTGACGCATCGCGGCGCGCACAGCCTTTGGCAGGTTGTTGGGATCGTTGTGGTTGTGAAAGCGCCAGTCCTGCGATACCGCGGCATCGTCCCAGAGGTACCGCTTGGGCGAGGACAGGCCGGAAATGGTCTCGGTGCCCTCCTCGGCCTGCACGAGCCGCCCCGCCTCGGGGCCGAGCCGCACGAAACTGGGCCACATGAAGGCATTGCGCCGCCCCGAGCGCGAGGCGTAGCGGTCATCGCCGAAACGCAGTTCCGCGAACTCGACGCGGCTCTGGAACAGGCCGGTATACTGGAACTCGGGGCGCGAGAGATCGCGAATTTCCAGCGGGAAGGAGCGGGCCAGTTCGACATTGGATTCGCCGGCGAACTGTTCGATCAGGATTCCGCAGGTTCGGCTGTTGCCCACGTCCAGCACCAGGTCCACCGAGACGGGCGTCACGGCGTCACGTTCCGAAACGGTGTTGACGAAGCGGATTTTCGGCGGTGCCGTCGCCTGCTGGATCAGGCGCAGGTAGGCGAGGTAGCGTGCCCAGTGCTCGAACTGGTGGGGCAGGTTCTCCTCGCGTATCTGGCGCCCGGGCCTCTCGGCGCGCTTGAAGCCCATGAAAAGATCCTTGAGCCAGTCGGACACCCATAGCTGCAGGTCGATCGGCGTGCCGTCGGCGCCTTCCTCGAGCCGGCGCAGGAACCAGTCCATCTTGGCGGGGTCCGACACCAGCCGGAAATCGCGCGGCTTCTCGGCGTCGCCGCGTTCGGGGGCGACGTACACGGCGCGTTGTTCGTCGGGGACAAGGTTGGTGTCGAGCGCCAGCTGTACCCGGTGGGTATGGCCTGTTTCGGGGTCGGGTCGGTCCAGTTCCACCGTGCGCATCCGCGCCCAGCTCGTCGGGCCGGGATCGAACAATTCCTCGCCCCCGGCGCCTCGCTGGCTTTTCATCCGCAGGACGGGCACCGGAACCCATTTTTCAAGATAGGGCTCCAGCGCGGCGACGGCGCGGATCGAATAGGGGTCGTCCGTTTCGCGCGTATCGGCAAGGATGGCGCTGTCGGCCTCGTCGTTGCCGGTCAGCGGGATCAGCGTGCGCTCGACCTCGCCCGCTTCCTCGCGCGTGATGCGTTCGATGAACTTCGCGGCCTTGACGTCGAGCGCGTTCAGGTCGAACCCGAAATCGAGCATCTGGATGCCGCTATAGGGCACCAGCGTGATCTCCTCGCCGAAATCGGCCAACGGTTTCAGGCGGTTTGCATGATCCTCGAACATCATCGGCCCTCGTATTGGTGTTCGTGTTGCCAGCTCGGCGTCGCGTCCGAGACCGATCCCTGCCGGGTAATGACCTGCCCGCCGTCGCGAATTTGCAGGGTGAAGGAGCGCTGCGCCGCGCCGTCACGATCGCGGTAAAGATGGACGCGCACTCCGTAGCTGCCCGGTGGCGGGTCGGAAAAATAGGCGTTCTCGATCGGGTCCACGGCAATTTCCTGCGCGTTGGAATCGACGTCCAGCCGCCCGTTGCAGACGTTGTCATTGAGAAACGACAGGGTGTCGCCGGCGGGGCACGTGACATGCAGGTCCAGATCGTCGGGCCCGTCCCAGATGACCGTGAAGGTCAGGTCGCCGCGCGTCGCGCCGCTGCGCTCGGCGCGGTCGTTGATTTGCTCATCGTGCAGGGCTGCCTTGTCGGTATCCTCGACAGGCCGCGTCGGATCGGGCAGGTCGGGGATGGGCAGGGCTGCGATGTCGGGCTGGCAGGCGCGGTCGGCCATCGCAATCTGACGTTCGAGCCGCGCGATGTTGTCTTGCAGCAGGCGGCGTTCGTCTTCGGGCGTGGCCGGTTGCACTGTGTCCCGGGGGCAGTCGTCCGGGAAAATGGCGGCGCGCAGCGCGCACGGTTCGATCAACAGGTAGATCACCATTGCGATGAGCAGCGCGAGAAGCGCCCAGCCGAGCCAGACCAGCCACCACCACAGCATCGTGCCCCGGCCGGGCGTGACGGCTGCCGTGGCGCCGGGATGCGGTGGCGCCGGAGGCCGGGGGGTGGCGGCGTGGCCGGGCGCCGGGCGCTTGTCCACCCCGGTCAGAACGCCCCGCACCGATTTCTGCTCGTCGCGCACCCAAGCCCAGTTGACAAGCACGGGCTGCAGGGCAGCGCCGTCATCAGTGTTTTCGGTGCGGAGCACGAATATGGCGTCCTCGCCCGGGATCTCGAGGGCGTTCGCAAGCGCTTCGCCCAGGCGCTGATCGTCGGGGTCCTTCGACCTGAGCAGCGTGTCCGCGTGACGGCGGATGTCGGCCACCAACCCGTCGAGGATGTCACGCGCCGCCGTCGCCTCGTCCTCGGACAGGTCCGCGAGAGGGGCGGGCGTGCCCGCCGCGGTGGCGTACCAGTCGAAGCTGTTGCCATGCTGCGCGGCTACCGGTTCGGCGAACAGGGCCGCGTGGCGCGCGCCACAGGCGTCGCGAACCGTCCCGGTGACAAGCTCGAACGAGCGTTGCGGCGCGGTGCCGAGGGGGCGCAGCCCCTCGACGGACGTGTTCGCGAGAAATGCCTCGAACATCCGCGCGCCCCTCTACTCGTCCTGACCGGCAGCGCGTGGCGGCGGGGTCGGGCGTGCGACGCGTGGCTGGCATTCGTCGCCGGAGATCGTCGGCCGTGCCGGCGTGCCCTCGAGAAACGCGAGCAGGTCGGGCGCGGCCAGCGCGAAGTTGAGATTGCGCATCGACCCGCGCATGACGAACGTGTTGACCCCCACGACCCGGCCGCACATGTCGATCAGCGGCCCCCCCGAGTTGCCGGTCGAAATCGGCGCGGAGTGAACAACCGCCCGCGTCCGTTCCGAAAGCGTCTGCTCGGTATTGACCGTGCCGTCGGTGACGGTGAGTTCGGGCACGGCGTCAAAATTGCCACTGCGCAGAGACTCGAACTCGCTATCGAGCCGCAGGACATCGCCCGGATAACCGGCCGCGATGACCGATTGCAGCCTGAGCGAGCGGTCGCTGCGCCGGATGGTGTAAAAGGGCTGATCGCCCCCCGCGACGCGCAACAAGGCGAAATCCGCGCCAACCTCGGGCATGGGGCCGTGGCGCTTGAGCACCTCGGCGGATTTCAGGCCGCCCATCGTCTTGCTGGTGACGAAGATCCGGTCCGGCGGCGCCTCGTCGATGACGTGGAAATTCGTCACCAGCAGGTCGGGCCCGACGAAGAAACCGGTGCCGGTACTGAGGCTGTCCCCCGCCGCCAGTACCATCGCGGTACGGCTGTCGATATGGTCGAGCAGGCTGGCGGTGTCGCTGATCCGGGCGCCCTCGCCCATGGCGACACGCTCGGGCGCGGGGGGCAGGACGGGCGCCTTGTCGGCGGGCAGGATGCGTCCGGCCTCGTCCATGGCCTTGCCGCGGTCGGGCGGCACGAGTCCCTCGATCGTCTTGCCGCCGGGCAGGATCAGCGTGCCGTCTTCGCGGCAGACCGCGCCGTCATGGGCCGCGCGCAGGTCCGCCAGTCTTTGTTCGAGGGCGCGGTTGACTTCTTGCGCGGCGGCAATTGCCGCCGCGTCGGGGACGGGACGCTGGGTCGTGTCGCGTGCGAAAATGCGGGTGCCGGGCATGAGCAACCACACCAGCACGCCGCCCACCAGCAGCAGCAGGATGACGAGCGGTAGCCACGCGAAAACCGGTACCCGGCCGTGGCCGTCATCCGGCCGGGCGCCGGGACCGTCGGCAGGCGGAGGCGGGCCGCCATCAGCGCCAGCGGGGTGCGCATCGCGGGT
>NZ_JBKOTX010000228.1:0-7750 GCF_047086965.1 Roseovarius halophilus (ex Wu et al. 2025)
TGACGCCGGGTGGTCATAGGCGATAGCCCTTGTTTTGCTGAAGGGAAGCCCGATGAGGGTGCCTGTAACGGGAATAGAACCGCACTTCAGCGGCACCACACACCCCTGTTCCGCCGCACTGTTTCGGGTGGCTGGTCTTGCTGCGCGGAGGTGCTCTGGTCACAGCGCGAATTTACGGCTGGATCATGAAGCGATTCTGGGTAGGCTCGCCCAGGCCAACCAGTCGCAACGAAAACCAGATCAGGAGACGTCATGACCAAGTTCGCAATCACGGCCGCAGCCCTGCTGCTTGCCACTCCCGCCTATGCCGGAGGCCACGCCGCCTCGGGTGATGCCGCTGCCGGGGAACAGGCCTTCGATCGCCAGTGCGTGACCTGCCATAACGTCGTCAACGAGGATGGCGACGTCCTGGCGGGCCGCCCGAACATGCGCACCGGTCCGAGCCTCTACGGCGTTGCCGGCCGTCCGATCGCCTCGGTCGAGGATTTCCGCTACGGCCCCGGAATCACGCAGCTGGCCGAGACCGATATGGTCTGGACCGAGGAAAACTTCGTGGCCTACCTGCAGGATCCCACCGGATGGCTGCGCGAGGCGACCGGCGACGACCGGGCCCGGTCGCGCATGTCCTGGCGTGTCCGCAACCCCGTGGATGCCGTCAATATCTACGCCTATCTCGCCAGCCTGGGCGGGGACATGGCCGCCGAATAAGCGCGCAGGCCAGATTGACCGGAACGGCCACGCTCGCAGCAGCGTGGCCGTTTTTCTTTGCATGGGACACAGCCTGCTCACTTTCGCGTCAAGCGGATTGCCACGACGGCCCGTCTTGGCGACAAGTGCCGAACCTAGGAGAGCCGATGTTTGATGCCGCCGCCCGAAAACTGATCGACCCCCCGCTCGATGCGATAGGCCGCCGTGTCGCCGTGCTGGGTATCGGGGCCGATGTGGTCACGCTGATCGGGCTGGCGTTGGGGCTTTTCGCGGCCTTGCTGATCGCGCTGGGACAGCCGCTCTGGGCGCTGGTCCCCTTGCTGGCATCGCGCATCGCCGATGGGCTGGACGGGGCCGTCGCCCGTGCCACCCGCAAGACGGATTTTGGCGGCTATCTGGATATCGCCTGCGACTTCCTGTTCTACGGTCTGGTCCCGCTGGCCTTCGTTATGCTCGACCCTGCCGCCAACGGCTTGCCCGGGGCCTTCCTTTTGGCCGCCTTCTATTTCAATGGCACGAGCTTTCTGGGTTACGCGATCCTGGCCGAGAAACACGGGATCGACACCTCCGCGCAGGGGGCCAAATCGCTCTATTTCTCCAACGGGCTGCTGGAAGGGACCGAGACGATCCTGTTCTTCGTGCTCCTGTGCCTGTTTCCCGGGGCCTTCGCCCCGCTTGCCTGGGTCTTCGGCACGCTGTGTTTCTTGACCGCGACCCTGCGCCTGCTGGCCGCCCGAACCGCTTTCGCACCCACCAAGGACCACTGATGAGATATCTGACGCTCGCCACCGCCCTGTCCCTGCCCATGGCCGCCCTTGCCACGCCTGATCCCGCCAACTGGGACGCTGTCCTTGCCGAGGCCGAGGGCCAGACCGTCTACTGGAATGCCTGGGGCGGATCGACCACCACAAACGATTTCATCGCCTGGGTGGGTGACCGCGTGGCCGAGGACCACGGCGTGACGCTGGAACACGTCAAGCTGACCGACACCGCCGATGCCGTCACCCGAGTGGTCAGTGAAAAGCAGGCGGGCGAGGACAGCGACGGCGCCATCGACCTCATCTGGATCAACGGGGCCAATTTCGCGGCCATGAAAGAGGCCGACCTGCTGTTCGGCCCCTACGCCGAGCAATTGCCGAACTGGCAATACGTCGACACCGAAGACAAGACCGTGCGGACCGATTTCACCGTGCCCACCGAAGGCTATGAAAGCCCCTGGGCCATGGCGCAGGTGGTTTTCATGTATGACACCGCCGATATCGACGCCCCGCTCGGCTCCATGTCCGAGATCCTGGACTGGGCCAATGCCAACCCGGGGCGCTTCACCTACCCGCAGCCGCCGGATTTCCTGGGAACGACCTTCCTGAAACAGGCGCTTGTCGATCTGACGGACGACCCGGCGGCGCTGCAAAAGCCCGTGACCGACGCGACATATGATGATGTGACCGCGCCACTCTGGGCCTTTCTCGAGGAACTGACCCCGACACTCTGGCGACAGGGCCGCGCCTATCCACAGACCGGCCCGGCGCAGCTGCAACTGATCGCCGATGGCGAGATCGACCTGGCAATCTCCTTCAGCCCGGGTGAGGCGACGGCGGCGATCGCCAACAACCAGCTGCCAGATACCGTGCGCACCTTCGTGCCGGACAAGGGCACCATCGGCAATGCCAGCTTTGTGGCGATCCCCTACAACTCCGGTTCCGCTGCCGGGGCCATGGTCGTGGCCGATTTCCTGATGTCGCCCGAGGCGCAGCTGCGCGCCCAGGACCCCGAGGTTCTGGGGTACGGCACGGTGCTGGACATGGACAAGCTGCCGCAGGCTGACCGCGCGGCCTTCGAGGCGCTCGACCTCGGCATCGCGACGCTGTCGCCGGCCGAACTGGGCAACGTGCAGCCCGAACCGCACCCCAGCTGGATGACCCGCATCGCCGAGGATTGGGCGGCGCGCTACGGCACTGGGCAGTAACGTGCTGCGCCATGTGCCCCTTCTGACCCTGGTCGTGATGATCGGCCCGGTGCTGGCCGGGGTGTGGGGGACGTTCCTTCCCGCCTTCGGCCATCTGCCGGGGGCCGGGTTGACCGGCCCGTCTCTCGAGGCTTTTCGCGCGCTGCTGGCCTGGCCTGGTCTGGGGCAGGCCGTGTGGTTGTCCGTGAGCACCGGCATATTGGCCACAGCGCTGTCATTGGGGATCGTGGTGCTTGTGACCGCCGGGTGGTCCGGCACGCGCGCCTTTGGCGTGTTGCAGCGGGTTCTCGCACCGATCCTCTCGGTGCCCCACGCGGCGGCGGCCTTCGGCCTGGCCTTCCTCATCGCGCCTTCGGGGTGGCTCGCCCGCCTGACCTCGCCCTGGCTGACGGGCTGGGCGCGCCCGCCCGACCTGCTGATCGTCCAGGACCCGGCCGGTCTCGCCATGACTGCCGGCCTCGTCACCAAGGAGGTTCCCTTCCTGTTGCTGATGACCCTGGCAGCCCTTGGGCAGGTGCAGCAGCACCAGAGACTGAAAACCGCAAGGTCGCTGGGATATGACCGGGTAACGGGTTGGCTCAAGTCCGTGTTCCCGGCCGTCTACCGGCAGATCCGCCTGCCGGTCTACGTCGTTCTGGCCTATTCCATGAGTGTGGTGGACGTGGCCCTGATCCTCGGCCCCACGCGGCCGCCCAGCCTCTCGGTGCAGATCGTCGAATGGATGGGTGACCCGGATCTGTCCATGCGGCTGACCGCGGCCGCGGCGGCCCTGTTGCAGCTTGGTCTGGTCATCGGGGCGCTGGGGCTCTGGCGACTGGCCGAGATCGGGGCCGCCTGCCTGGGCCGGGCCTGGATCGAGACCGGGCAGCGTGGCGGCCCTGATCCTGCCCTGCGCATCGGCGGGATCGGGCTGGGCGCGCTCTCTGCGGCGGCGACCCTGCTGGCCCTGCTGGGGCTTCTGGTCTGGTCCGTCGCCGGCTTCTGGGGCTTTCCGAACGCCCTGCCCGACGCCTTCACCCTGCGCAACTGGGACAGGCACGGCCCCGGCACGCTGGAGGCCGCGGCCGAGACCTTTCTGGTCGCCGGGGCCGCCACAGGGATCGCGCTGGTGCTGGTTCTGGGATGCCTGGAAGCCGAACACCGCAGTGGGCGCACGCTGACGACGCGCGGGCTCTGGCTGCTCTACCTGCCGCTGCTGGTGCCGCAGACGGCCTTCCTGCCGGGCTTGCAGATCCTGCTGCTGTCGGTCGGGGCGGATGTCGGGCGCGGGCCGGTGATCCTTGCCCATCTGGTCTTTGTGCTGCCCTATGTCTTTCTGTCATTGGGGGAGGCCTGGCGCGCCTGGGACCCGCGCATCGCTGTGGTGGCTGGCACGCTTGGGGCGGCGCCCTGGCGGGTCTTCTGGCGCGTGCGGCTGCCGATGCTGCTGCGCCCGATCCTGACGGCCCTGGCTGTTGGCATGGCGGTTTCGGTCGGGCAGTATCTTCCGACGCTCTTGATCGGTGGGGGGCGGGTTGCAACGCTCACGACCGAGGCGGTGGCGCTGGCCTCGGGCGGAGATCGCCGGGCAATCGGTGTCTACGGCCTTGTGCAGACCCTCGCCGCGCTGCTGGCCTTCGCCCTGGCGATCCTTTTACCGGCTCTGGTCTGGCGCAACAGGAGAGGGCTTCATGTCTGACGGGCTGACACTGGATCAGATCTGCATCACCGACGGCGGCCAGACGGTGATCGAGGTCGATTGCACTGTTGCCCCGGGCGATGTGCTGACGATCATGGGCCCCTCGGGCGTCGGCAAATCGACGCTTCTGTCCTTTGTCACGGGAACCTTGCCGCCGGCCTTCACTGCGACAGGGCGGGTCTTTCTGGATGGTGTGGATATCACCGGGGTGCCGCCGCACCGGCGTCAGGTCGGCATCCTGTACCAGGACGATATCCTGTTCCCACACATGAGCGTCGGGCAGAACCTTGCATTCGGCATGGCCCCCGGCGGCACGCGGGCAGCACGGCGCGAAGCTATTGCGCGCGCGCTTGCCGAGATCGGCCTCGCCGGCTTCGAGGGCCGCGATCCCGCGACGCTATCCGGGGGACAGGCCGCGCGGGTCCAGCTGTTGCGGGTGCTCTTGTCGCAGCCCGGGGCGCTCTTGCTGGACGAGGCTTTTTCGCGGCTGGACACGACCCGCCGGGCGCAGATCCGGAAGCTGGTGTTCGAGATGGCCCGAAACCGTGACCTGCCCGTGCTCATGGTGACCCATGATGCCGAAGACGCCCGCGCTGCCGGGGGATGCGTCATTACCCTGGGGAAATAGGCCCTATTCCGCCGCGTTGCGTCGGGGCAGCACCCAGTCAGGCCGCGGGAAATGGCAGGTATAGCCGTTTGGCACCCGTTGCAGGTAATCTTGGTGAAACGGTTCCGCCTCCCAGAAATCGCCGACGGGTTCCACCTCGGTCACCACCTTGCCGGGCCAAAGGCCCGACGCCTCGACATCCTTGATCGTGTCCAGGGCAATTTCGCGTTGGCGGGCATCGGTGTAATAGATGGCCGAGCGGTAGCTCATCCCCACATCGTTGCCCTGACGGTTTTTCGTGGTCGGATCGTGGATCTGGAAGAAGAACTCGAGAATCTGCCGATAGCTCAGCGTATCGGGGTCATAAATGATCTCGATCCCCTCGGCATGGGTGCCGTGGTTGCCATATGTCGCATTGGGCACGTCGCCGCCGGTGTAGCCGACACGGGTCGACATCACGCCCGGCAGCTTGCGGATCAGGTCTTGCATGCCCCAGAAACAGCCGCCTGCCAGGACGGCGCGGTCTTCAGCCATCAGATATCCTCCACTTGGTCGAGATAGGCACCATAGCCCTCGGCCTCCATCTCGTCACGATGGATGAAGCGCAGGGCGGCGCCGTTGATGCAATAACGTAGCCCGCCGGCGTCGGATGGCCCGTCGGGGAAGACATGGCCGAGATGGCTGTCGCCGTGGGCCGAGCGGACCTCGGTGCGGACCATGCCAAGGCTGTTGTCCATGAGTTCGGCCACATGCGCGGGTTCGATCGGTTTGGTGAAGCTGGGCCAGCCGCACCCCGCGTCATACTTGGCCGAAGAGGCGAAGAGCGGCTCGCCCGACACGATGTCGACGTAGATGCCCGGCTCGTGGTTGTCGAGGTAGGGCCCCGTCCAGGGCCGTTCGGTGCCGTTTTCCTGGGTGACGCGGTACTGCTCGGGCGAAAGCCGGGCGATGGCGTCGGGTGTCTTCTGATAATCCTGCATCGTCTTTCCCTTCATTTGGTCGAAATATGGGGCCATCACCGCGAAATGCCAGAGACCTTCACGCGGGCGCGATCCAGCGGCGTGGCGCGCCGTCGCGGTTCTGACTCGTTAGGCTCTCTTTCACCTTTGCCCTGCTATCCCGGGCGCCGGGTGAGAGAAAGGGTGAGGTCATGGGCGGCAGGTCCAATGCGCCGGTTATCATCAAGCGCAAGAAGGTCATCGCAGGCGGTGGGCACCACGGCGGTGCCTGGAAGGTCGCCATGTGTCTGGTCCTGTTTGTTGGCGGCGCATTTTGCGCCGGGGTTTTCAGGGACCGGCCCCGGGCGGGGCCGGACGGGTCGTCCTTCTGACGTGTGCGGATGCCTGTCGTGGCAGCGCGCCAACCGATCGGATGCAAGCGCAGTCTGTACGGGCGCGGCCTAACAGTGGCTTAACGCGACGCTGGCTTTTTCGTGGTCGATCTTTCCAATTTTAGATTACACTTGGGATCGTGCGCGCCGGCCCTCAGAAGCGTCTCTCGGTATCCGGGCGCGCGGACCCGACGCGGTTTTCCCGGCCGCTGCGGTCGTAGGTCGTCATGCCCCGGCGTAGGCGCTGCTGTTCGCGCAGACGCGCCTGGACATCGCGCACCCCGTCCTGTGCCGCGGCCAGAAGGCTGCGGTTGCGCTCGAGCATATGCGCGAGTGCGTCGCGCTGCGCCGGTGCCAGCGCAGGCCCCTGCGACAGATCGTCGGCCAGGGTCTCTTTCAGGGGGGTCAGCTCGGCCAGCGCGGCCAGGTCGCCGTGGCGCAGGGCCAGCCGCTCGGCCTCGAGCAGCGCGCTCAGGCGGGTCAGGATATCAGACATCCCGGCGTTCCATCATGGCCTCGAACAGGCTTTGGGCCAGCCCGATTCCACCGGCCTCGGCCATCTCGCGGGCCTGTTCGCGGCGCAGGAACGAGGCGAACTGATCCTCGCCGATGCCGCCACCGAATCCCTGCGGCGTTTCGCCGACGCCGGCCGATTTCAGCATCTGCGCCATGAACGAAGCCTCGAGCTGTTGCGCGGCGGATTTCAGGCGTTCGGCCTGTTGCGGGGCGCCCGGCAGGCCCGCGGGTGTTTCGGAAATCATCATCCTGATGGCCTCTCGATAATTGGCATACGGCGCAGTCATGCCCGCCGGCGGTAAAGATTGAGTAAGTTTTCTCGGTGTATCCGGGGCAGGCAATACCAGTCGGAGACACCGATGATTTCCATGGACCCCCGCGCGACGGCCCAGGGGCCGCCCTCGCCGGACGCGGCCAGCGCCAAGATGATGATCCGGCAGGACGACGGCGCGCGCGGCGCGGCCGGGGCGCGGAACAGCTTTGCCGGGGTGCTGTCGCGGCAGGCCGCTGGGGCGGAGGGCGCAGAGGATATCGCGGCCACCCCCGGCAGTGGCCCGCTTGCGCCCGACCCCTCGGGTGAGGCGGACGCGGACACCCCGACTCAGGTGCCCGAAACGGCCCCGGTGCCGGGTGAGGGGGCGCGCCTGCCATCGGGTGACGGGCCTGACGAAACACCCGTCGCCGGGCCCGGCCCGGCCACGCCCGACGCAAAGACCAGTCGCCCCGTTGAACAGGGCAACGGGATGCAGCCGGTTGCCGGGGGCGACACGCCAAGGCTAACGGCGGGGATTTTCCCGCACCAGGGGGGGCAGCCCGGTCCGGACGGCCCGGACCTTATGCTTGGCAAGGCTTTTGGTCCCGTGGTTGTTGATCAGCTCGCGCCAGCGGTTCGGGCTTTCTCCGTTTGTGGCGTCAATGGTGGTGCCGTTGAAGCTGATCGTGCTT
>NZ_JBKOTX010000229.1:0-7657 GCF_047086965.1 Roseovarius halophilus (ex Wu et al. 2025)
GCGTGGCGGCTGCCGCCGCCGCCGGTGCTTGCCCGCGCCTGCAGGAACCGCTTGACCATGCGGTCCTCGATGGAATGGAACGTGACAACGGCAAGCCGCCCGCCCGGGCGCAGGACCCGCTCGGCGGCTTCCAGCCCGCCCAGCAGTTCGGCATACTCGTCGTTCACCGCGATGCGAAGCGCCTGGAATGTCCTTGTCGCCGCATGCGCTTGCCCGGGCTTGCTGCGCCCGAGCGTCCGCTCGACAAGATCGGCCAGTTGCAGCGTCGTCGTTATCGGGGTCGCCTCGCGCGCCCGGACAATGGCCCGGGCGACCCGCCGGGCGGCACGCTCCTCACCGTAAAGATGAATGATGTCGGCCAGCTCGCGCTCTTCCAGCCCATTGACCAGGTCCGCCGCCGTGCGCCCGTCACGCCCCATGCGCATGTCCAGCGGCCCGTCCTTCATGAAGGAGAAACCCCGCTCCGGCGCGTCGAGCTGCATCGACGACACGCCGAGATCCAACACGACGCCGTCCGCCGCCTCCGCATGATCGTCGAGATGTGAAAACGTGTCCTGCACGAGGATCAGCCGGTCGCCGTAATCAGCACCCCAGTCGCGCGCCATCTCCAGCGCGAGGGGGTCACGGTCGACCCCCACGACCCGGTCGGCCCCCGCCTCCAGCAGGCCGCGCGCGTATCCGCCGGCGCCGAGTGTCCCGTCGATCCAGAGCCCGGAAACCGGCGCGACGGCGGCCAGAAGCGGGCGCAGCAGAACCGGAACGTGGGGGGCGGTCTCGTTGATGCGCGCCGCGGGAGCCATCGCTCAGCCCTCCCCGGCCTGATCCAGATAGATGAGCGGGTCGAAATCATCGGGCAGCTCGTCCAGCCACGCCTCGGTCTTGGACAGCTCCTCCTGCTCGTAGGTTTCGGGCTTCCAGATCTGGAACGTGTCGCCGGCCGCGATGAAGAACGCCTCGCCCTCCAGCCCGATCTTCTGGCGCAACTTCGCCGGCAACACGAGCCGTCCGGTCTCGTCAACGTTCGTCGGGTAGGATTGGCCGTGGAACAGCCGCTGCAGCATCTTGCGCTCCATGGACCCGCGCGGCAGGCTGTCGATTTTCGCATCGACCTCCTCGATCGCCTCGATCGTGTAGCATTCAAGGTAGCTGCGGCGGTGATCGCCGTAGACGATCACGAGTTCCGGGCTCTCCTTGTCGTGACAGTTCGGGTCCGAGGCTTCGAGAACACGGCGGAAGGAGGCCGGGATACTCACCCGCCCCTTGCTGTCCACCTTGTGGTGGCTCTCGCCTCTGAACCTGCGACCCACTGTCCCGTTGGCCCCTTTTAAATACCCCCGGCAAGTTCCCCGGCCCGGAAACGAAACGGCGGATTGAGCTGCTGCCACTGCCCAATCCGCCGCCCTCGTCCCGCCTCGAGCGGGGTGTCCGACTGCGCGCGCCACCTGGGGGGATGTCTGCTCGCCCGCGCGCCGGATCCGTTTGTGACGATGAAAGCGGGTGCCTGTATGAAACCTGACTTGGGAGATTTGCGGGGTCTTGTCGGTGCCCCTTATGTCCCGTCCTCATCGTGTATAAAGGGATGACATGGGAATTCGTGGAAATCAATGAATTTCTGCGGGCACAACTTCTCATCACCGGCCTGCCCACCCCGGAAAAACGGGATAATCGAGCTAACCAGACAGAGAAATACGCACAACCTAGCTATTCTCTTAATTCCGGACACAAAATATTGCGCTGCTATGATGGGTGAAAATTTTCCCGCGAATTCCCAATTTTTTTGCGCATTGTCGTGAAAACTGAAGAATTCATCCGTATCAAAAGGCATGAAGATGGCAAAAGATACTTTGTACGGCGATTCGGCGGCACGAAACCCGGGCGTCCGGCACGGCCCGACCCGGCGAAAAACCCGATGCCCATGATTTCCCGTAAGGAGACCGGCCCGCGCTGCGCGGTTCAGCCCGGCGAGTCACCCAGCCACTTGTACATCACCCGCGCGTCGACCATCCCCGCGCGGGGGTGGCGGAACGCGCGCGGCAGGCGGCCGACCGTCGCGAAGCCGAGGCTTTCCCACAGCCTGATCGCGCCCCTGTTCGTCTCGACCACGCAATTGAACTGCATCGCAAGGTAATCCAGCTTGGCCGCCTCTACCTGCGAATGCCGGCACATGGCACGCGCCACGCCCTGCCCGCGGGCCGCGCGGGCCACCATGTAGCCGCAATTGCACACATGCGCCCCGCCGCCCTGCTGGTTGGTCTTGATGTAATAGGTACCCACGATGCCCTCGGGCGTCTCGGCCACGAAGGTGGCCCGCGGCGTGCGCATCCAGAGCTCCTGCACCCGGCCGCGCGACAGGCCGGGATCGATGGCATAGGTCTCGCCCGCGCGGATGACATCGCGAAGGATCGGCCAGAGCGCGTCGAAATCCCCGTCGCGCGCCAGCCTCATGCGAATGCTTTCGTCGTCCTTGCTCACGTCACCCCCGGCCTGTCCCGCACTAAGCACGACAGCCGGGCGGCGGGCAAGCCTCAGGCGTTCACGTCAACCACGACGCGGCCCTTGACCTGCCCTTTCAGGATATCGCGGCCGAGGGAGGGCAGATCGGACAGGGCGGCGGGCTGCACCATCGACTCGAGCTTGTCCATCGGCAGATCCTGCGCAATCCGCTGCCATGCCCGCAGGCGGTTGTCATAGGGCTGCATCACGCTGTCGATGCCCAGCAGGTTCACGCCGCGCAGGATGAACGGCGTGACCAGTGCCCCCTCGATGGCCGGGCCGCCCGCAAGCCCGATCGCCGCGACGGAACACCCGTATTTCATCTGCTTGAGAACGCGGCCCAGCATCACGCCCGCGACGGCATCGACACAGCCGGCCCATTGCTCGCTCTCCAGCGGTTTCTTCGTGACCTCGGCAAAGTCATCCCGCGGCACGATGCGCCCCGCCCCGAGACCATGCAGATACGCCTCTTGTTCGGGCCGGCCGGTCACCGCGGCCACCTCGTGGCCCAGGTTGGCCAGGAGCGCCGTCGCCACGGATCCGACGCCGCCGGCGGCCCCCGTCACCAGCACGTCTCCGTGCCCGGGCGCCAGCCCGTGATCCTCCAGCGCCATAACCGCCAGCATCGCCGTGAGACCGGCCGTTCCGACCGCCATCGCCGACCGGGTGTCAAGCCCGTCGGGCAGCGGCACCAGCCAGTCGGCCAGAACGCGCGCCTTCTGTGCGTACCCGCCCCAGTGCGCCTCGCCGACGCGCCAGCCCGTCAGGACGACGCGGTCGCCGGGCTTGTAGCGGTCGTCGCTGCTCTGCTCGACGGTGCCGGCGAAATCGATGCCCGGCACGTGCGGATACTTGCGCACAAGGCCCCCGCCGGGCCCGATGCACAGGCCGTCCTTGTAGTTGAGCGTGGAATACTCCACCGACACAAGGACCTCGCCATGCGGCAGGTCATCCTCCGATATCTGCCGGACGGCCGCCGCCGTCTTGCCGCTTTCCTCGTCCTTCTCGACAACCAGCGCGTTGAACATCTCGTTTCCTTTCTGCGCGGGACCAGCCTCCCGCTTGTCTTGGCTCCAGGTATCCCGGGAAGCACGGCGGGCTGGCCCCCGCTCCCCGCTGCCGGACCCGGTTCAGGTCCAGAACGTCTCATGCACGGTGGCGGCGCGCACGCCGTCGGGCGCGATCACGTCAACCTCCGTGCCATCGTCCCAATGTGTCAGCCGCACCATGCCGATCGCCACGTTCGTGGCGAAATCCGGCGACCACGCCGCGCTCGAGATCCGGCCCACCTGCCGGTCCCCGGCCATGACCGGCCACCAGCGGTCACAGGGCGGCACCGGCCCGCCCTCGATGGAAACCGGCCGGATCTGCTGTACCGGCCCTTCCTTGGCCACGCGCAGCAGCGCATCGCGGCCGATGCAGCCGATGGCCGTATGCGTGTTGCAGAACCGTCCCAGCCCGCATTCATGCGGCGTGTTGTCGTCGGTCATGTCATTGCCGTAGCTCAGCAGCCCGCCCTCGATCCGCTCGATCAGGTTGGGGCCACCGGCATGCACGTCCCATGTCCGGCCCGCCTCCATCAGCGCGTGCCACAGCGGCATCCCCAGATCGGCGCCTTCAAGGTAAATCTCGAACCCGCCCTGCTTGGAATAGCCCGAGCGCGCCACCACAAGGTCGCGCCCTTGAAAGTTGAACACACCGAACCGGAAGAACCGGATCCGGCGCACTTCATCGCCGAAAACGGCCGCCACCAAGTCCTCGGCATGCGGCCCCTGCACCGCCAGCGGACTGACGTCGGGCTCGTCCACCAGCACGTCCAGCCGCCAGCCATGCGCAACCGCCCGGACCCAGTACAGCAAGTCGCTGTCGGCGATCGAGATCCACCAGCGGTCCTCGGCCAGCTTGACGGCGACCGGGTCGTTCAGCATGCCGCCTGTCTCGTCGACGATGGGCACGTAGAAACACTGCCCCGGCGTCATCCGGCGCAGGTCACGCGGCGTCAGCATCTGCATCAGCCGGCCGGCATCCGGCCCGCGCAGTTCCACCTGCCGCTCGCAGGCCACGTCCCAGACCTGCACCGCCTCCTTGAGATGCCGGTAATCCTCTTCGAGGCTGCGAAACACCGAGGGCAGCAACATGTGGTTGTAGACGGTGTAGGCTTTCACCCCGGCGGCCTCGACCCCGTCGGAAAAGGGCGTTCGGCGCAGCCGGCGCGACAGCGAGAGCAACGGCGCGGTCATCGGGCAAGCTCCTTCATCATGAACAATTCGGCAAGCGGGGCCATCCCCGCCCCGCCTGCATCCGCATCACGTGCCGCCGGGCGCGGCATTGGCCCTGACGGTTGGCCATGTGCGCGACACGCGGCGCGCGCCCCTCAGCCCGGGCCCTTCCAGTCGATCTGGCAGATCTCGGCGCTGCGGCCATCGAAATCCCAGACCCGGCCAAAGGCCCGCACCCGGCCCTGGTCGGCCTTGGCCACGGTTATGTCGGGACCCATCCAGTACTTGGTGTTCGTCACCACCAAATCGTCGCCGTCGTTGCCTTCCACCGGGGTGATCGCGCCCTTGATCGCGCGCCCGACCATCAACCGGCGCGTCTTGCCCTCGGTCTCGAAACTGATCGGCGCGCGTTCGGCGCCCAGGAACTCGCTCACCAGCACCTTGAACAGGCCCGTCGTACCCTTGGCCTTGCCGCTCATGATATCGAGAAGCCCGTCGAAGGCCTCATCGCTGGCGCGCTCGTCGATGTAGGCCGCGGCCTTCCAGTTGCCCCGCGCCATCTTGCCGGGGATCTCCAGCAGCAGCCCCACGTTCAACCCGCCAAGATCGGTGTCGCCGAAATGTCCCTCGTCGATGCGGATCCCCGCCCAGCCCATGCAGTACCCCTCGGTCGGGGGATGATCGCCCAGCGAGATCACGCAGGGGCAGAAAACCGTGCAGTTGCAATTCAGGATCAATTCACCCTTCATCGCCCACGGCACCGTGCCCGGCGCCGCTTTCGCGGCACTCGGCATGCTGTCCGCGCTTTCGGCGGGCGTCTCAAGTTTCTGCGATGCCATCACGGCCCTCCTCTCCGGTCATGTCCATGTCGTTGTCATCAGCCGCATTGCGGCCGCCGCCAGCAGCACCGCGCCCAGCGGCCGCGTCAGGGGCCGGCCGATGTCGGGCAGCTTTTCCAGCACCATGATCACCGTGGCCAGCCCCATGAACGCAAGGTTCATCACCCCCCCGACAAAGGCCAGCAGCATCAACGCCCAGCAGCAGCCAAGGCAAACCGCGCCCAGCCGCAGCCCCATGCGCCACGCGCCGGCGTCCCAGTGCTGAAAGAAAAACGTGAGCGGCGCGCGGCACTTGGCCAGACACCCCTCCTTGAGCGGGCTGAACTGATACAGGCCCGCAAGCGCCAGCAACCCGGCCGACAGTACCGGGGTCAGGCTGTCGCCGAAGGCACTCACGAGCCCCGCCGTGTAAAGCCCCATCTGCAGCGCCGCCGCGACGACCGAGAACCCCAGCCAGACCATCAGGTAGCCCGCCAGCAGCGCGCCGAACCGCTTGCCGCCTGTATCCGGCAGGTCGTCATACGTGACGAGCGCGGGCAGCACCGTGGGCGCCATCATGGCAGCCGACATCAGCGCCCACATCAGGCTGACGCGCGCAACCCCCGCCGCGTCGGGCGTCACGCGGCACAGGCTTTCCCAGAAATCGGCGCCATAGACACGGCCGGCCGCGCGCAGGTCGGCGGGCAGCGCCATCGCGTACAGCGCCGCCCATGACAGCAGGATGCCGGTAAAAAGCATCAACCAGTGCGCCCCGGTCATCTGCCTGATCATCGCCATGGCAACGCGCCCTCCGAAACGCCGGTACATCGAGTCCCCGCTTGCAAATCAAAATGTCAGACATTTAAATGTAAGACAAATGAAAACAGACCCAGACCGCAAGGCCGATCTCTCGGCCCAGATCGCACAGGCCATCCGCGATGCCATCGTTGACGGGCGCATGATCGTGGATGAACGCCTGCCCTCTGAGGCCGAGCTTGCCGAGCAGTTCGACGTCTCCCGCCCGACCGTGCGCGAGGCGCTCAAGCGGCTTGCCGCGCAATCGTTGATCCGCACGGCGCGCGGCGCGTTCGGCGGCGCCTTCGTGAATCGCCTGTCCTACCAAGAAGCCTACGGACAGCAGGTCACCACCTCGACGCTCCTGCTGTCCATGAACGCGGTCGGTTTCGATACCGCCTGCGAGGCGCGCTATGCGCTCGAACGCGCGTGCACGCCGCTGGCCGCCCGCCGCCGCGATGCCGACCACCTCGCCACGATGCGGGCCGAGATCCACCGGCAGGCGCAGCCCGGCCTCAGCGACGAATCCTTCTGCGCCTCGGATGTCACGTTTCACCGCGCGCTGGTGGACGCGGCGGGCAATCCCGTGCTCAGCTACCAGCTTGCCGGCGCGGTCGAGGCCATGCAGCCGCTCATGAACATGATCACCTTCACCGCCCGCTCGCGCGAACAGATCATCAAGCTGCACACGCGCATCACCGACGCCCTCGAGGCGCACGACCCCGGGCAGGCGGAAACGGCCCTGCACGCCCTAGAAGCTTACACGCTTGAACTGGGCCGCGGCATCATGGCGGAAAGGTCGGGCAAGCACCCGTCATAGCGCGTGACGGCCCCGCGCACATCACCCCCGCCGTGCGGCGAAAAACGCCCTGAGGATCGCCTCGGCCTCGGCCGCCGCGATCCCGTCATACACCTCGGGGACGTGATGGCATTGCGGATGCGCGAACACCCGCGCCCCGTGCGCAACGCCGCCCGACTTGGGATCCGACGCACCGTAATACACCCGGTCGATACGGGCCGCGGCGATCGCGGCGGCGCACATTGCGCAGGGCTCCAGCGTCACGTACAGGCTGTGGCCCGGTAACCGTTCACTCCCGGCGACGGCGCAGACCGCACGCAGCACCAGTATCTCCGCATGGGCCGTCGGATCGTTCAGTTCCCGCGTCCGGTTGCCGTCGCGCCCCACGATGCGCCCCGCCGGATCGACCACGACGGCGCCCACGGGCACCTCGCCAGGGGTCTTGCGCCTCAATCCCGAGTATCAGAATTCCAGTGGTCAAGATCCGGCCTCTTGCTGGCCCGATCCTCTGAATAGCCCACCGCACCGTTCCT
>NZ_JBKOTX010000230.1:0-7652 GCF_047086965.1 Roseovarius halophilus (ex Wu et al. 2025)
GTCGCGCCCGCCGCCGGCGAGGAAGTCGTCGCCGTCACCGCCCGCGATCTCGTCGTTGCCTTCGCCGCCGCCGACGCTGTCATTGCCGGCCCCGGCATCGACGGTGTCCTGCCCAGCGCCGCCGCCCATGTCGTCATCGCCGTCGCCGCCATTGACCACGTCGTTGTTGAAGCTGCCGCCCATGGTGTCGTTGCCGGTGCCGCCGTCGAGCGTGTCATCACCGTCACGGCCGTTCACGATGTCATTGCCGTCGCCGCCATCGACCGCGTCATTGCCCTGGCCGCCGCCCATGAAGTCGTTGCCGCCATCACCGTTCATGACGTCATCGCCGAGGCCGCCGCCCATCAGGTCATTGCCCTCGCCGCCATTGGCGGTGTCGTTACCGTCTGAGGACGAGATGTTGTCATTGCCGGCATCGCCGTTGATCTCGTCATTGCCGGTCCCGCCGAGCAGCGCGTCGTCACCGTCACCGCCGTTGAGAACATCGTCGTCCTCGTTGCCTTCGAGCCGGTCGTCGCCGTCCTGCCCGTTGAGGGTGTCATTGCCACCGGCACCGCGCAGCGTGTCATTTGCGGGGCCGCCGTCGATGACCTCGTCGGTATCGTCGCCGGTGATGTCGAGCGCCACGGTTTCGTCATCGTTGGTCACCGTCGTCCGGGCCGAGGAGGCCACGATCGAGATCGTGTCGCGGATCGCGGCATCGACGTCGAGATTGGCGATGATCATCTCGTCGGGCTCGACATCGGTATCGCCCGTCACCACGACCGACACGTCCTTGGACGTTTCGTTCTCGGCGAAGGAAACGGTCACCGGATCGAGGGACGAGGAAACGTCGTCACCGTCCACCGTGCCGCCGAAGCTGACCACGGCGTCGAGCGCCGCGCTCGTGTCACCGATGCGGTAGACCTCGAACAGGGCGGTCGTCTCGCCGCTGTCGCCCTCGTCGAGCGCGACCGAGGAGGCGCTGATGCCGATCGTCGGGCCGAGCGCGGGATTGTTCTCGGTCTGCGTGTCCTCCTCGGGGTCCGCGGCGAGCGTTGTCGCGCTGTCCGCGAAGCTGGGATCGGAGGTCAGCGCCACGTCAAGGATCGCCGCGTCACGCAGGATCGGATCCTCGATTCCGGCGGCATCGACGATGGATGTCGCGTTTGCCACCACCTGAGGCGGCAGGTCGTCGAGCGTTAGCACGACGCGCGGATAGCTGTCATCTTGGAAGTCGGCGGTGGTTTCACCCTCGGCCCGGTCGAACAGCGCCATGTCCTCCGTGATCCGCCAGCTATCGGCATAGTCGCCGTAGAGCGTGTCGAAATCCACCGGCTGGGGCAGAACCGTCCCGTCGCGCAGCGCGAGGTCGTTGGTGCGGTCACCGTCGGCATTGCCGAGAAGCCCCTGAACGGAGCCCGCCGGGCGGTCCTCGTTGAGGAAGGCGCAGACGTTCATGTAGCCCTCGAAGAGGCCGACCTTGATCTGCTCGCCGCTCTCGGTGACGATCGTGAAGCCGTTCATTTCCGAGTCGTAGAAGATCTGGCCGTTGCCCACGTCGACGGGGCCGTCCAGCGTGTCGATCTCGGTGGGCGTGCCGTCGATGGTGAGCGGCGTGTCGGCCTCCCCGTCGATCTGGATGCGCGAGCCGTCAAGCTCCATCGACATGACCGTGATCACCGACACCGCGTCATTGATCGGCTCGGTGCGGACCTGCACGTTCATCGGGTCGCCCGCGGTGGATTCCAGCAGCGTGAACTCGCCCACCGCCTGGAAGTCGTAACCAAGGCCGTCGAGCGTGGTCAGGTGCGGGTCTCCGAAGATGTCGGCCTCGACCGGCGGCGGCGGGGGCGCGCGATCGATGTCGTCGTCGATGATCGTCCCGGTCGCCGTCGGATCGGCCTGGGTGATGGTCACATTCGGATCGGATGTCGTCGCGCTGAAGAAGCGCGCGTCAAAGATTTCGTCGAATTCCGGCGTGGTGTCGCCCTGGACATCGACCGAAACCATGGTCGAGGTGTCCCCGGCCGCGATCGTGCCCGATGCGAGGATCGGGAAGGTGCCGAACATGTCGGAACTGTCGGCGGTATTCGGCGACATTTCCAGCTCGAAGTTCACGTCCACCTCGGTATTGCCGAAGCGGTTCACCTCGAATTCGAGGCTGGTCGTCCCGCTGTCGCCTTCAAGTACGCTGCCATCGCGCAGCGAAAGCACCACAGGACCCGGCTCATCGTCCTTGACATCGACCGTCACCGTCGCCGTGTCGGTCAGGGTTCCGTCGCTGACCGTGTAGGTGAAGCTGTCGGTCGCGTCCTCGCCGTCGGGCAGGCTGTCGAACGCGCCGTTGGGGTCATAGAAGAAGCTGCCGTCGTTGAACAGTTCGACCTCGGCGCCCGAAGCAAGTGTCACCACGTCGCCCACGTTGGCCGGGGCGGTCCCCTCGAAGCCCGTGACCGAGATGATGTCGAAATCCGGGTCGAAATCGTTGGCCAGCACCGTGGGCGTCAGGATCTCGGTGGTGCGGTCGGTGGTGTAGCCCGGCGTCATGTCGCCGCCGTCATCGCGCGCCACGGGCGCGTCGTTGCCCTCGGACACGATCGAGGCTTCTGCGGTCAGGTTGAAGCCGGCGAAGAAGATGTTGTCGTCGCTCGAGGGGTTCAGCGTTTCCACGAGGATCGACCGGTCACCGGTCACGAGGAAGCCGTCCTGCGACAGGTCGTAAAGCTCGTCGTCCGACCGTTGGATTTCCTCCTGTGTGTCGCCGCTCGGCAGGGCGTTCGGATCGGCGGGGTTGGCCGGATCGTCCCCGATGCCGCCGATGGTGATCAGGCCGCCATTCGAGGCGGCGCCGTCGTCGAACCCGCCGGCCGAGCTTGTCAGCCGCGAGCCGTTGACGTCGACGTCGGACTGCTGGTCGAAGGTCTCGCCACCCGACTGGAAGCCGAAGCCGATGCCCAGCGACATCAGCGCCTCGAAGTTATCGTCAACGGTCAGCGGGCTGTCGAGGTTCAGGCTGAAATTGTCGCCGTCCGGGTCCGAGGCGCCGTCGAACAGCACGATGGTGCGCTCGGCCTCGGCGGGGTTGGAATAGACAACCTCCAGCGCGTAGCCGTCGATGTTGCGGGCCATGTTGGACACGTTGAAGATGAACGGGTCGACCCCGCCATCACCGATGACGCCGTCCACGAACCCCGTCACGTTGGCGCGGAATGCTTCGAGGTTGCTGGCGCCCTCGGTTTCGCCCCGCGAGATGAATTCGTTCGCGGTCGTGACGCCGTCGCCGTCATCGTTCGCGACGGTCACGGCGTTTTCGCCGCTCGCGAGGGTCACGGTCGGGTCCTCGCCCGGTGCCGAGTAGCTGGACGCGTGAAGAAAAGCCGCCTCGACCTCCGACCCTTCCGGTACGATGGCTTGGATATCACCGCCATCGGTCGTGCTGCCCGACGTGGCGTCCAGTGACCAGTTCCCTGTGCCGGAGTAGGTATAGTAGGCGTTCAAAGACATGGGAATCACCCCCCTTAGTTTTTTAAATACTCGTTTACTCTACGTTATCATCACCCGATCGTGAAGATATTAAACTTTAGTTTTTCCGTGGCTTGGCGATTTTCGAATCTGACGGGAGTCTGCGAATCGGTTTGCGCGGCTGGTAAAGTGACCCCGCGAGTGCGCCGCGGCGGTTTCATCGGGGTTTGTGCCGCATTTCCGGGATGGACAGGGTCCGGTGATGTCGCCTTAATGATCCGCGGAAATCCGCTGGTCAGAGTGCCGGCGGACATTGGCACGGAACCGGGGCAGGACGATGCAGCACGATTTCTGGCAAGGCGAGGCGGAACCGGGGGTGCCGTACTGGTGGCAGGCGCTCGATACCCCCGAGGCGGCCGAGGCGCTGCCCGACCGGTGCGACCTGCTTGTCGTAGGCGCGGGCTATGCCGGGCTGTCGGCGGCCATTGCCGCGCATGATTGCGGCGCCGATGTCGTCGTCGTGGATGCCGGTGAGCCGGGCCGCGGCGCCTCGACCCGCAACGGCGGCATGATGGGCGCGCATCCGCGGCTCGGCTGGGCCGACCTTGCCAAGCGCTTCGGCGCCGCAACCGCCGACGCGCTCTTCGCCGAGGCGCGGCCCGCGCTGGACTGGGTGCGCCACTTGATCGAGCGCGAGGGCGTCGCGTGCGACCTGCAGCAGACGGGCCGGATCCAGCTGGCCTGGACGCCGCGGCACCTGGAATCGCAACGCGCGCTGGTGCGCCATGTCCGCGAGAAAAGCGAGGTGCGCATCGACATGGTCGAGCGCGCCGAGCTGGGCCGCGAGATCGAGACGGAGCGCTATTTCGGCGGCATCGTCTTCCCAGAACACTGCGCGATCCATCCCGCCAAGTTTCACCAAGGGCTGCTGCACGCCGTCCGGCGCCGCGGTATCCCGGTGGTCGGCCACGCGCGCGCCGAGGGGGCCGAGCGTATCGCCTCCGGCTTCGATGTCGCCACCGGCAAGGGCAGGGTGCGTGCCGACAAGGTCGTGCTGTGCACCAACGGCTACACGGCCGAGCCGTTCCGGTGGCACGCCGCGCGGGTCTTTCCGTTGCCCAGCTACATCATCGCGACCGAGGAACTGCCGGCGAACCTGCCGGGGCACCTTGCGCCGGGGCGGCGCATGATGGTCGAGACGCGGGCGCGACACAGTTATTTCCGCCTGTCGCCCGACGGCCGCCGCGTGATCTGGGGCGGGCGGGCCTCGATGCGCGATCTGCCGCCACGGCAGGCCGCCGCACGCCTGCGCGAGACGATGATCGGTGTCTGGCCGGAACTGGCCGATGCGAAGATCACGCATGTCTGGACCGGCAATACCGGCTTCAGCTTCAACCAAATGCCCCATGTGGGCGAGGATCGCGGCCTGCATCACGCGATGGGCTTTTCCGGCTCAGGCACCGTGATGGCGCCGTAT
Organism: Roseovarius halophilus (ex Wu et al. 2025); assembly: GCF_047086965.1. NCBI lineage: Bacteria > Pseudomonadati > Pseudomonadota > Alphaproteobacteria > Rhodobacterales > Roseobacteraceae > Roseovarius > Roseovarius halophilus (ex Wu et al. 2025). Next base: position 4,922 of record NZ_JBKOTX010000230.1, read on the forward strand.
CTGGGGGCCAAGGCCGCCTATCGTGCGGTCGGCGACCCGCGCGGCGCGACGGCCTATGCCGACACGACGTTGCGCCGCCACTGGCTGCATCCCGGCGGCAAACCGCATTTCCTGAAGGCCGCGGACCTGTGGTACCGCCAATGGGTTGACCGGGTCGAGAATTTCCGGGCCCGGTGACGTCGCCCCGCAGTCGTGCGGGCCGGCCGGCGTTTCCGGGCACCTCAATCAAGAAAGTCGGAAAAAAACGGCGGCCCGCGCGGGGCCGCCGTCGATCCTTGCGAAGACGGGCGTGCCGCCTACTCGTGCGCTTCCTCGTCGAAGACGCGTTGCAGGCGCTCGGGGCTGCGCGCGGCGGCCTCGTCTGTCTCGAATTCCTTGTTCTCGATCCGCGCCTGCAGGATGTGGAACGCCAGCCAGAAGACCAGCCCGATGATGAACAGGATGAACTCGGTGCCCACCATCGGATAGATCGGTCCGATCTGCGACAGGTCCGCGCCGGCCCAGGTTTCTACAGCAGTCGTTGACATGGATGCTCCTCCTTAGCTCAGCAGTCCGAGTTTCTTGGCTTCCTCGATGTCGGCTTGCGACACCTCGATCGCATCGGCCTCCTCGCTGAGCTCCTCGCTCATGTCGAGGCCGACAAGTTCCACCGCCGGTGGCACCCGCAGAAGCCCCATCGCCTGAAGGATCTTCGAGACGATGAAGGCGGGGATGAAGCCCAGCACGATGAACATGATGCACGCACCGAGGAACTGGCCCCACGGGCTGATCGTCGCAACATCCGCGTGATAGGCCGCGGTCGCCGGGTGGCCCCACAGCATGAAGCCCGCGATGACAAGGCCGATGAAGCCGGCATAGCCGTGCACGGCCACCGCGCCCACCGGGTCGTCGATCTTGAACGTCCGCTCCACCCAGAAGTGCAGCTTGTAGGCGCAGACCGCGCCGACACCGCCGATCAGCATCGCCTGGATCGGGTGGTAGAGGTCGTTGCCCGCCGAGGCGGTGATCACGCCGGCCAGCCCGGCCGAGTAGGTCCAGAACGCCTCGCCCTTGGACACGACATACCCCGCGATCAGGCCGCCCGACAGCGACATCAGGAAGTTGAACACGATGGCCGACAGGGTTGTAGGCGTGAGGTAGATGGTGGTCGCGGTGAAGTTCACCACGCCTTCCGCGCCGCCAAGCGTGCTGTGGTCGATGATCGGCACGTTACAGGCCACGTAGAAGCCCCAGAAGCCGCAATAGATCAGGAACAGCCCGATCGTGACCAGCCACTTGTTGTGCGGGTTGATGTTGCGCGGCGTGCCGTCGGCGGCGAACTTGCCGATCCTCGGCCCCAGCACGCAGATCACGCCGAGCGCGAAGCCGCCGGCGATGGCGTGGATCACGCCCGAGGCGTAGGCGTCATGATAGCCAAGCTGCGTGACCATCCAGCCATCGGGGTGCCAGCCCCATGCCGCGTCGATGATCCAGGTGAACGAACCGATGACGACGGCGAGGATCCAGAACGCCGAGGGCCGGATCCGTTCGATTGTCGCCCCCGACACGATGGAGGCCGCGGTCCACGAAAACAGCAGGAACGCCGCCCAGAACACGCCGTTCAGACGGCTCCAGTAGCTGTTGCCGAGCTCCACGCCGTACCCTTGCGCCGATTCAAGCGCCGGCCCGGGCCCGCCCATGTGCGTGCCCATCAGCTCGCTCCACGGGACGGCGTTGTCGGACTGGGTGAGTCCGCCGGTGATGCCGGGGCCGTTCGGGAAGGCGAAATAGATCCACCAGCCGAAGAAGAAGAAGGTGATGGTCACCAAGGGCATGAGCATGGTGTTTTTCATCACGGTATGCATGTGGTTCTTGTGGCGGCTCGCGCCGACCTCGTACATGCAGAAGCCGACGTGAATCAGGAACATGAGCGGTACTGTCACCCAGTAATAGAACTCGGTGAATATCACCGTTAACGCGCCGATATCGGTATCCATTCAGATGTCCTCCCAGTTGGACAATTTCGGTTCCGGGGGTTCGTGATTATTGTTGCTCCCCGACGGCATTGGGTCAAGTTTGGTACATGGCCAGCAAAAATGGTACACCGGATGTGCCCCAAATTCGACCTCCCGCCCGGGTTTTGTGGCAAAAAAAATGTACGAGATCCACAAATATTCACGACAAGAATAAAAATTGCCCTAAATGCCGTCGCGCTCCGGCCCGGGAACCCGGCATGTCGGCCGCCGGATGTCGGCCCGCGAGCCGGCCGCGCGCAGCCCGGACCTACGGAGTGACAACGATCTTTCCGCTATGGCGTTTTTCAATGAACGCGGCTTGCGCCTCGGCGAGGTCCCGCAACGGATAGGTCGCGGCCAGAACCGGTGCGATCTCGCCGCGCTCGACATACGTGACGACATCGGCAAAGACATGCGGCGGCACGATGGTCGACCCGCAGAACGTCAGGTCGCGCAGGTAGAGTTGCCGCAGGTCCATGTCCACGACGGGCCCGGCGATGGCGCCGGCGCAGGTGTACCGTCCGCCACGCTCCAGCGCGTCGACAAGCTGCGGCCAAAGCCCCCCGCCGACCGTGTCGGCCACCACCGTCACCTTCTCGGTGCCGAGCGCGGCACGCAGGTTCCCGGGCGCCCGTGGCAGCAGCCGGTCGGGGCCCAGTTTTGCCACCGCCGCGTGCTTGTCCTCGGCAGCAAGGGCGATGACCCGCGCGCCCCGGCGCCGGGCCAGTTGCACCAGC
>NZ_JBKOTX010000231.1:0-7586 GCF_047086965.1 Roseovarius halophilus (ex Wu et al. 2025)
GCTCTTGATCGCGCTGATCGCGGTTCCGATCATCATCCAGTCCTACGGCATTTTCGCGCTTGGGTATGGCGCGGCCTGGGCCTGGGGCGTGCCGCACCGGGTCGCCGCCCCCTGCGCGCTGATCGGCACGTCGAACTTCTTCGAGCTTGCGGTCGCCGTGGCCATCGGGCTTTTCGGGCTGAACTCCGGCGCGGCCCTGGCCACCGTGGTGGGCGTGCTGGTCGAGGTGCCGGTAATGCTGAGCCTCGTGGCCATCGCGAACCGGACACGCGAGAGGTTCCCCGCGTGAGCACCTTCCCTGTCGTCATCCACCACAATCCCGACTGCGGCACCTCTCGCAACGTGCTCGGGATCATCCAGGCGGCGGGGTACGAGCCGACCGTCATCGAGTACCTGAAGGAGGGCTGGACGCGCCCGCAGCTTCTGGCGTTGTTCGCAGCCGCCGGGATCACGGTGCGCGAGGCATTGCGCATTGTCCGCTCACCGGCCGAGGAGATGGGCCTCACCGCGCCGGACTTCTCCGACGAGGCATTGCTGGATGCCATGACGCGCCACCCGATCCTCGTGAACCGCCCGATCGTCTGCACGCCGAAGGGCGTCAGGCTCTGCCGCCCGTCCGAGACTGTCCTCGATCTGCTCGACAGGCTCCCTCCGGGTCCTTTCGCCAAGGAGGACGGCCAATTGATCATCGACGCCGAGGGAAACCGGATTGTCTGACACCCTGACCGATCTGACCACACCACAGCTCGACGAGACGTGCTTCGCCACAATCGACCACGACCGGCTGCTGTCCCCTGCCATCAGCACGGATCCGCCCCGGATTCTGATCCTGTACGGCTCGCTCCGAAAGCGGTCCTTCAGCCGGCTGTCGGCCGAGGAAGCCGCGCGCGTTCTCACAGCACTCGGGGCGGAGGTCCGGTTCTTCAACCCCTCTGGCCTGCCGCTGGTCGATGACGGCGTGGATGCCAGCCACCCGAAGGTGCGCGAGCTGCGCGATCTGGTAGCCTGGTGCGAAGGCATGGTCTGGTCCTCGCCGGAGCGGCACGGCGCCATGACCGGCCTGATGGGCATTGTTGCAGAACCCAAGCCTGAGGCATGATCGCCCCTTACCCCGCTGACGTCAGGCGACGCGAACGACCTCGGCGGTTCCGAGTGCGTTGAAGCGGTTCATGAGGGCTATGCGGATGTGGATTTCGGCGGTCTGGCGGTCGGGGTCTCTTGCCATGATGCGCTCGCCGAAGGATTTCAGGCAGCGCATCTTCGCCTCGATGCGGCTTCGGGCGTGGTATCCCGTCCATCGTTTCCAGAAAGCCTTGCCGTAATGTCGTGTTGCGCGCAGGGTTTCGTTTCGGGCGCGTGCCGACGGGCTGTCATCCTTCCATAGCCGCCCGTTCTTGCGGATAGGAATGATTGGAATGGCCTGACGCGCGAGGATAGCGGTGTGGCAGCGGCGCGTGTCATAGGCGCCGTCGGCAGTCACGGTGCCGATCTGCTCGTCTTCCGGGACCTGCCCAAGGAGGTCCGGTATCACGGGACTGTCGCCATCACGACTGGGGGTAAATTCCACGGCACGGATGTCGGATGTGGCCGGATCCATGGCCAAATGGACCTTGCGCCACTGGCGTCGGCCCTGCACCCCATGCTTGCGGGCTTGCCATTCGCCATCGCCAAGGAACTTGATCCCGGTGCTATCTACGAGCAGGTTCAGCGGGCCATCTGCGCGGCGATAGGGAACCTGCACCGCCAAGGTCTTCTGCCTGCGGCGCAGGGTGGAAAAGTCCGGCACGGGCCAGTTCAGCCCTGCTAACTTCAGCAGGCTCGCGACCATGCCGGCAGTCTGGCGCAACGGAAGCTTGAAGAGAACCTTGATCGACAGGCAGAACTGGATGGCGGCATCGGAAAAGACCGCTGGCCGTCCGGGCCGCCCGTCACGCGCCGCGAGCCAGGTCATGTCCTTGTCGACCCAGATCAGGAGCGACCCCCGCTTCCGAAGCGATGCGTTGTAGCTGGACCAGTTCGTCGTGCGATAGCGGGCGGGAGGTGGTTTGCTCATGCAAGCCCGTCTAACCGCATGGATTCGCGAAGAGAATCCTCAAGGCGATAGTTTTGCAACAACGCCAATTGGAGCTCCGGACGGGCGAAGCCGTCGAGATGGAGTGTGCGCAGCATGACGCGACCCGCGTCGAGGTCTTGCATGGTCAGCAGCGCGCGCGAGAAGGCCTCGATTTCGGCCGCGTTGACCCGGTCGGACCGGCATACGATCGGCGGAAAGCCGAACCATTCCGAGCGCGAGACCACACGGGTTCGTCCGGCCAGGTCCGGCTCGACTTGCGACAGGACCTCCCAGACATACCCGTCGACGCTGCCCGAACGCGTCAGACCATTTGCCACGGCGCGCACGACGTTTCGATGGCCGTCGGCAAAGATCGTGCGGCGAAAGAAGGAGTCGGGTGTCTGGTTCATGCGGGCGAGGTCGGATGCAGTTACCAGCCAGCCCGAATTGCTGTCGGGGTCCGAAAATGCATGGATTCCGCCTTCGAGACTGGCCAGATCGTGTGCCGGATCATTTCGCGCCGCGATGAGGTACGACCGATATAGCGGCCTGCCTTGCCAGACTGGAATCGCGACCAGGGACAAGGACTCTTTCCACCTGAGAAACGGGTATCCACACAGCCATGAAGCATCGATCGCGCCCTCCAGCAGCAGCGCGGTCACCTCCTGATAGGTGCGCCGCTGAAGCAACTCGATCGGTCGGCCCATGGCCGTCGCCAGCGTTGAGCGGATTTGTTCAACAACGATCGCATCGTTGTCGAGAAACACGGGCGTCAGCCCGAACCGAAAGGCCGGCTGAGCCGACGAGGTGCCTGCGACCAAGCTGGTGGATACTGCGGCGCTGCCGGCGAGGAAGCGCCGTCTCGTCATGGTTCGAGCTATGTTTCCTCCTTGCACGTTCGGCGTCACTCCCACTCCATCTCTTCGTAGGTCGCCTGCGCGTTGCGGCCGGCAAGCGCGTCGAACTGGTCCAGATGGGCCCAGTCCGACTGGTCGATGCTCGGCGCGTCCATAATGTCCCCGCCCGCCTCGATCAGCTCCCCGATCCGCGTGCGCAGGTTGACGAGATAGTCGTGGGTGTCCTGCGTGGCCGTGGGCAGATCGGTCGCCCGGCCATGGCCGGGCACGATATGCGTGGGCTGATAGGCCGCCATCGCCTCGAACACCGCGATCCAGCTGTCGGTGTCGCGCGCCGGGCCATTGCCCAGCAGGCGGTCGACATAGACGATGTCGCCGGTGAACATCACATCGCGCTCGTCGAGCCAGACGAAGCTGTCGCCCGGCGTGTGTGCTGCGCCGCGATGCATGATCTCGAAGCTGAAGCCTCCGAACTCGAGCACGTAATCGGTCTCGAAGATCACATCGGCGTAGGCCGGCTCGGTGCCGTCCAGCCCGTCGCCCAGGAATTGCGACAGCGCGATCATATGGTCCTGTGCGCGGGCTTGGTGATCTGCGACCGCTGCTTGGGACGCGATCACCGTCGCCCCCTGCGCCTGCCAATAGCCGTTGCCGAGCCATCGGTGATCCTGCCCGCCGGTGTTGATGACGTATTCCACCGGTTTGTCGGTGATGCTGCGTACCGCGTCGTGCAGCATTTCAGCACCCTTGTAGGACCCGCCCGGATCCATCAGCACTGCCCCTTCGGCGGTGAGGGCAAGCCCGAAAGTCGCGTTGTTGGCAAGGTTCTCCGGGCTGCGTTGCTCAGTCGGGCCGACGATGGCCCAGACGTCATCCGTGACGGGCTGGATATCCAGGACCTCCGCGGCGGCAACGGTCGGCGTCGCCAACGCGGTGAAGGCCAAAAAACCACGGATCATGCGCTAAGCCACCCTTCGAGCTTCGCCGCATCCGGCACGCCGCCGGTATGCACGAGCTTTCCGTCGACCTCGATGCCCGGTGTGGACATGACACCCGCCATCGCGATGGATTTCGCGTCGGTGACCTTTTCGATCGTCACCTCGGCGCCAAGCTTGGTCGCGGCGTCCTTCACCATCTGTTCGGTGGTGGCACAGCGGGCACAGCCTGGGCCGTAGACCTTGACGTCCTTCATGGGGGTGTCTCCTTCTTTTTGAAAACCGAGATTTGAAAGTCCTGCACCGCACCTTTCGGCGTTTCATGCGCCAACAGTTCGAACTGAAGCGGCGCCAGCAACCCGGGTGCGAGGGCGTCAAAGGTGTCCGCCAGGTCCGACGGTGCATAGCGCTGCACCGGCAAACCGGAACAGGTGGTGGGGCCGGTTGACGCGAAGGTCGAGATGATCGCTATGCCGCCGAGACAAAGCGCCGCATCAAGCGTGCGCAGATAGCGGCGGCGGTCTTCCATATCTGTCAGGAAATGGAATGCGGCGCGGTCGTGCCACAGATCGTAAGACCGATCCGCGGTCCAGTCGCGCACATCGCCTAGGACCAGGTTTGCGCTGCTCGCCCGCGCGCCGAGCCGCGTACGGGTGATGGCCAGCGCCTCGGCCGACAGATCCAGAACGGTGACCGGCCCGATCCCCGCATCAAGGCAATGGTCAACCAATGCCGAGGATCCCCCGCCGATATCGACCAAAGCCCCACCCGCAGGCAAGCACTGACGCACAAGCCGGATCGAGGCTTCGGGGGTTGCCTCGAACCATGTCAGCGCGGTCGCATCGCGGGCGGTATAGGCGTTGTCCCAGTGTTGATTGGTGCTCATGATGTGGGCCTTTCTTAAAGAATGGCGTTGAACAGAAAGCCGGTGGCGAGGATGCCCACAGACACGACTGCCAAGAAGATGCCGATCAGGCGATAGGTCAGCACCTGCTTGAGGATGATCATCTCGGGCAGGCTGAGCGCGATGACACTCATCATGAAGGCGAGCGTGGTGCCAAGGGCCGCGCCCTTGCCCAGGAGCGCCTCGACGATCGGAATGACGCCGGCTGCATTGGTATACATCGGCACGCCCACACCCACGGCCGCCGGCACGGACCACCAGGCCTCACCGCCCATGATCCTCAGCATCATTGCCTCGGGCACATAGCCGTGGATCAGCGCACCGATGCCGACGCCGACCAGCACCCAGATCCAGACCTTGCCGACAATCTCGCGCACCTGGTCGACGCCGATCTTCAGCCGGTCCACCAGCGTCAGCCGTTCCTCGGGCAGATCGCCGACGGGGCCGGCGTTCAGCTCGCGCACCCAGTCCTGCAGGTAGCGCTCCAGCCGCATGCGTCCGAGGACGACGCCCGCGACCGTGGCGATGGTGAACCCGAAGACGAGGTAGATCGTGGCGATCTGCCAGCCGACAAGGCCGTAAAGCAGCCCGAGGCCCACCGGCCCCACCAACGGCCCGGCAATCAGGAACGAGAATGTCACCCCCAGCGGAATGCCGGCCGAGACGAAGCCGATGAACAGAGGCACTGAAGAGCACGAGCAGAACGGCGTCAGCACGCCGAGCGCGGCCGCCAGCGGATAGCCCCAGACCTGGTTCTTGCCCGCGAGGATGGCGCGGGTCTTTTCCGGGCTGAACCAGCTCCGAAGCACGCCCGTGACAAAGACGATGCCCGTCAGCAGCAACAGCACCTTGGGCACGTCGTAGATGAAAAAGGCGATCGCCTCGCCGGTGTGGCTGTCCCGCGCGACGGGGAAGAGCGACGTCGCCCACTCGGAGAACGGGATCAACTGGCCGTAGACCAGCCACCAGACAACGGCCGCAAGCGGCACGCCGACATACCATGCCCAGTCCGGAAGCCCGTGCGGGGCATGTTGTTCGTGGGTCTCAGTGGTCACGCGACCTCCAATTCGAGTTTGTGTTCCGCAGCCAGAACCGCGTCGATCACCGCCGCGAGCTCCGGCGCGAGGTCGGGGTTCCGGCGATAGCGCACCCATTGGGCATCGCGCCTGTCGAGCACGAGACCGGCCTCGCGCAGCACCTTCATGTGCCGTGACATCCGGCTCTGGCTTGCGTCGAGACGCGCCATCAATTCGCAGACGCAATGCTCTCCCCCGCCCCAGAGAAGGGCGAGCGCGGAGCGGCGGGTCGGGTCGCAAATGGCGGTCATGACATTCTGCATGACTCTGCCCTACTACAATCACAACATATGCGCAAGAGCGCATATGCGCCTTGAGTGATATTCGCGTTGCCCGAAGCCTTATCCGCGCAAAAACAATCGGACTGCGTCGGCATGTGGTTCGGGCGCTGAGCGGCGATGGGATTGACCCGGAGTGGATCGTCAACATCCCTTGGAACTGGCGATCAAGCCGACATCACGGCGCGGGTCCGCATACCCGTGCCTGCTCCCGGATCACCGCGTAGTCGCTCAGCATCCCCGCGACCGTCGATCCTGCCGGCCGCAAGCCCATCTCCTCGGCCGCCTGTGCCTCGAACTATTGGCTGCACTCGACGACGGGTGAACACGTTCTGTGACCACCTCCTTCCGAAGCGCCCATCATCTAGCCGATCCGGCATGCGGACGAAGCCGTCTTCCGGGCGTTGTGGGGCCATGGCGTGCCTCCCTCAGCCGATCTTGGCGCCCCAGAAGGACGTCTGGTCGGCAGCGAAGTAGCCGTCCGCGGCGCGGAAGTTCCCCTGCAGCTCGACGGTGTCGCCGGCTGTGAGCGAAGCGATCGTCTGCAGCCACAGCGCCGTCGCCTCCGAGACATGCGCGCCGCTGATCTCGCCGAAAGAGCCGCGGATTTCGGTCGCGCCGTTCAGGACGAGTCGCCCGCTCATCCGCGCCGACGTGCTGGCGTTCACCTTGTAGAGCAGCGTCGCGCCGAAGAGGAAGGTGCCGTCGAGTGGCGCCACGAAATGGTTGTTCGCGGCGTCGAACGCACCCTGGTCGTTGTAGTCGGCGTTGTTGATGGCGATCTTCGTCCAGGTCCCGACGCCCACGTAGTTGTCGTAGTTCGTGTAGGCCTTGAACCGCGGCAGGCGCGGCTGGTCGACGATGCCGGTCGCGTTGTCGACGCTCAGCCCGTCGAAGAACGTGCTGCCGTCGGCGGACACCGCGAGGCGGAACCTGTCCGAGCCGAAGAGCCCGACCAGCGCGCGGGTAGAAAAGCCGGTCTGCAGCGTCAGCCCGAGATCGTCGCCAGCGGACTCCTTGTTCATCGTGTAGAAGAGATTTAACCGTCCCGGGTTTCCGAGAGGCTTTTCTGTTCAAAACCTACGCGGCGTTTTCAAGAGCATTCATCTCTGCATGGAACTCATCCTCCACTTCCTGCGGCGGCCGGTGGCCGATGGCGCTGTGTAGCCGATCCGTATTGTACCAGCTGACCCAGTGCAGGGTCTCCCATTCGACCTGTGCCATGGACTTCCAGGGTCCGAGGTAGTTGATGACCTCGGTCTTGAACAGTCCGATGACGCTCTCGGCCAGGCGCTCGGTGTAGCGGATGGATAGGTGAGCTTGCGAACGGCTGCCGCGGTCGGAGTGATGGATCAGGCCACCGCCCTCGGCCGGGCATCGTTGACAGATGGCCTGGTTCAACGCATCGAGCACAGTGAGCGATCAGCGCGCCACAGGTTCGAGCGCGATCGCGAACGGTGGTCATCGAGGTCGAGACGCGCCA
>NZ_JBKOTX010000232.1:0-7510 GCF_047086965.1 Roseovarius halophilus (ex Wu et al. 2025)
GCAGCCGCCGGGGCGCCGCCCGCGATCACCTCGGGCCGGTGCGGGCACAGCGTCGCGGGCAGATACCGGCGCCCCGCCTCGGCATCGGCCCGCACATCGCGGCAGATATTGGTCAGCTGCATCGCCTTGCCCAGGTCGCTGGCCGCGGGATGCCAGCGCGTGTCCACGTCGAACAGGACACAGACCATGACACCGACAGTGCCCGCCACGCCCATGCAATACCGGTCGAGCGCGGCGTCGTCCGCAAGCGCACACGGTCCGGTGTCGTCCGCCACCGTCGCCACAAGCTGGCCAAAGGCGGCAAGCCCCGTGGCGTTTCCGCCGAACAGATCGCGCGCTTCCCGGGCGAGGGGATCGTCGCCATGCGCGCGGGACAGGTCTTCTGCGAGTTGGAGGAGACGCGCCCGAACGTCCGGCCCGCCCACATTGTCCGCCAGATCGTCCACGGTGCGGCAAAGCGCGTAAAGCCGGGCTACGCGCGCGCGATCGCGGCGCCCCAGCAGGCGCGCCGCTGGGGCGAAACTGCGCGCGTGGTGCTGCATGGTTTCCTCGGGCGTCATGGGGCACCGACGGGTGCCGGCACGACCGTGTCCAGCACCTTGGCCGAGGAAACCACGCCCGGCATTCCCGCGCCGGGATGCGTGCCCGCGCCCACGAAGTAAAGCCCGTCCACGCCCTCGGCGCGGTTGTGGAACCGGAACCACGCCGATTGCGAGAAGAAGGGCGAGAGCGAGAACCCGGCCCCGTCCACGGAGAGGTAGTCGTCGCGGAAATCCTCGGGCGTCATGGCAAACTCGGCCGTGATCGTTTTCGACAGGCCCGGCAGCATGGAGTCGTCCAGCGCTTGCACGATCCGGTCGCGCAGTTTCGGCCCCTCGACCGCCCAGTCCTGCCCCCCGCCGAGGTTCGGCACCGGGCAGAGCACGTAGAAACTGTCACAGCCTTCGGGCGCGAAACTCGGGTCGGTCGCCGTCGGGCGGTGAACGTAGAGGGAAAAGTCCTCGGCCAGAACTTTCTTGTGGAAGATATCGCTCAACAGGTCCTTGTAGCGCTCGCCGAACCAGACAGTGTGGTGGGCGACGTCGGGCCATGTCCGCTTGGCGCCGAAGAACAACACGTAAAGCCCCATCGACAGCCGCCCGTGGCGCGACCGCAGTTTCGCGGTGGAGGACGGGGCCTCGGGGGGCAGCATGTGCCTGTAGACGTGTACCGGATCCATGTTTGACACAACAATGTCCGCGGGCAGATACCTGCCGTCCTCCAGCACGACGCCCGTGGTGCGCGCGTCCTCGATCGCGATCCGCTCGATCGTCGTGTCGAGCGAGATCCGGATGTCTTGCTCCTGCATCAGCCGGTCGAGCGCACCGACCAGCGCGCCGGTGCCGCCCTTGGCAAACCAGATGCCGTGGGTGCGCTCGAGATGGTTGATCATCCCGTAGATGGCTGTGGTGTCGAAAGGGTTCCCGCCCAGGAGCAGGGGCTGGATCGAGAAGGCTCGGCGCAGCCGGTCATCCTTGATGAAGCGGCTGACCATGGCCCAGACGCTTTCGAAGGATCGCAGACGCAGCAGGTGTGGTATCTGCTTCAGCATGAAGCCGAAGGCATGGAACGGCGTCGTCGACAGGCGCTTGAAGCCGATGTCGTAGATTTTCTTCGACCACGCCCCCATGCGGCGATAGCCGTCGACATCGCGGGGTGACAGGCGGGCGATCTCGGCTTCGGTCGCGGCCTCGGTCGGGCCGTAGTCGAAGGTCTCGCCGTCGTGGAAGTGGAACCGGTACCACGGATCGGGTTCGACCAGTTCGACGTAATCCGCCATGCGCCGGCCGAACAATTCGAAAAGCTCCTCGAACAGGAACGGGGCCGTCAATACGGTCGGGCCGGCATCGTGGCGAAAGCCCGCGTGCTCGAAAACCTGGCCGCGCCCGCCGAGGCGGGGGCAGCGGTCGATCAGGTGCACGTCGTATCCGCGGGCGCGCAGCCGCAGGGCAGCGGCGATCCCGCCAAAGCCTGCGCCGGCGACGATCGCGCGCGGCCGCGCGTCCAGGCTTGTATCACGCGGCATCGGCACGCTCCGTCATTGCGCTTTCCATCCGGTCAGCAAGGTTGCAGAAGGACGTCCCGGCCTGTCCCGGCAGATCCGCCGCACGGGCGCGCACGGTTTCCAGCGCCTCTAGCGCGATTATGCGTGCCTCCGACACGCCGCGCTTTCCGGGTGAAAGCAGATGACATATGTTGACCCGGTTGGCGGCAGCGTCCGCGTCGCGATCCCGGATGTCATCCAGAACCTGATAGGCGAGCGCGAGTGTGCCACCGAGTCTTGTCGCCGCGTCGTCTCCGTCCTGGCTCGCCGCGGCGAGCGCAAGGCGGACCGGCAGGGCAAACAAGGGCCCGGTTTTTTCGGCCACCAATTCCCGATAGGAGGCAAGATCAAGCCGAGGTTTCATCAGGTCGCGCGCCTGCCCATTGGCCGTGCGCGTGATCGCGTCGTGCAGCAACGCGATCGCCTTCGCGGGATCGGGATGGTGCGCGGCAGAGGCGAAGGCCGCCGAGATCATCACGTCTCCGATGCTGACCGCCGCAGCGGGTCCGAAGCGCTGCCAGACGGCGGGATGCCCACGGCGCGCGGTGTCCTGATCCTGCAGGTCGTCATGGACGAGCGACGCGTTGTGCAAAAGCTCTGGGCCGCAGGCGCATGCTTCTGCGGCTGCGTGCGAGAGTTGCAGTGCCCACGCCGCATCCAACCCAAGCCTGGCCCGCACGCGGTTGCCACCGGTCGAAAGGTGATACAGCGCTCCTTCGGCAATCGGACCGGTGCCGCAAAGCTCGACCATGCGTTGATCGATCACTTCCGGATGGATCGTGGATTGGCGTGACATGCTGAACTCCGAAAACATCCTGGGCTGCGACAAGCGGCCGCCCGCAGTCCTGCGGGCGGCCGTGGAGGTCACTCGGCCGGTTGCGGTGTGGCCTTCATGCTGTCGAAGTAGGCCTTGCTCTTGCGCTGCGCGATCATGAAGATCAGCACGCCGAACACGGCCTTGGCCACGATATCGGCGATGGTATACCCCACCTCGATCACGGTTGTGGCCGTGGCACCTTCAAGGCCGATGGCCCCGGCAAAGAACACGATCGGGTAGAACGCCCAGCTGCCGATCACCACGTAGCGCGCTGCGCTGACGAGGCCCCGTGCATCTTCGGGTTGGCTGTTGATCGACTTGGACAGGCCCGCGAAGAGCTCGTAGACGATCCACAGGAACGGGATCATCGACGCGATGCCCCAGAACCAGCGTGCCCCCGTGCTCGTTGCGATCTCGCCCGGGTAGCCGAGCGCGATCATCAGGGCGGCCAAAAGCCCGAGGCGCGTCGCGCGCGATACTGTCTCGGCCCGGCTGAGCCCCATGACGAGGATCAGTTCGACCAGCAACAAGGGCACGGTCAGCAGCCAATCGACGTAACGATAGGCTTGGTTGAACGCGTAGCCCGTGGTCGCGATCGTACCTTCCGCAACGTCGAACGCCGCGTTCCAGCTCTCGAAGATGCGGAAGTAGTGGTAGGCCGCGATGAAGGTCACCAAGCCGGTGATCGTCATCGCCGTTCGGTATTGCGGCGCAACCTGGGACCGACCAAGCCAAAAGAAGATGGTGGCCGCCGCCAGCGTCGCGAACGCGAATGAAAACGCGTTGTAGATGAGGTCATACTGCCCCACCGAGAGATTTTCCATGGTTCGCTCCTTTTCGCATACTTGCGTGTACGCGACGCCGCAGGTAGCCGCTTCTTCCCGGGCAGACAGGCGTTGCGACAAGATGCCACTGCGTGACCCGCGTCGAGATTTCCCTCGACAGGGTCGGGCCGATGGGCCTGAGTTTTTCCGTTTGCCGTGGGCAGTCGTGGATGCGCCGGGGCGCTGTACGTTCCGTTGGTCCCCAGATCAGCCGATTGAGCCCGGCTTGCAACCGGTAGAAGGCCACCATCCGTGCGCGCGACGTACCATGTGGTCCTTGTCAGGTTTGCACGTTCCCGTTTTCACGGTGGCCTGCCACGGGATTTTTCCTGTATTCTGAACCAGCGTCCGGCCCAATGGACGGACGGACCCCGGCATGAACGAGATACGGCGAAGAACGGATCATCGGCATCCACCCCATCAATGGCGCACAATGGCCCGCCCTGAACGTGGTCGACGCCGTGACACGGGCTTGTCTGGCAGCCATCCCGGACACGTCGATCTCCGGGCGGCGTGTCGTGCCGGAGCTGACAGCCCTGATCGCACGGCGCGGCCGGCCGGAACTGATTGTCAGCGACAACGGCACCGACCTGACCGGTAACGCGATCTCAACCTTTGCCACGGAACACAAGATCGAATGGCATTACATCGCGGCGGGCAAGACCATGCAGAACGGCTTCGTCGAAAGTTTCAGCGGGCGCATGCGCGATGAACTTTTGAACGAAACCATGTCCCGCAACACGGGCCACGCCCGCGCCGTGATCCGGGCCTGGGCCACCGACTTCAACGAGACACGCCCCCGGTTCGGCACTTGGCTACACGACGCCCAAGGCATTCGCCGAACACCTCACCACCGCACCCGACAGCCACGCTGCGCCATCTGAAAGCTCCGCGCGGATGTCGGCTTCTCCCTGCGCCAATCGGCATATCAACCCGAAGGATACCGGTTCCGGCTGGATGAAAGTCCAGTGGCAGGTCATTTCTGATCCGACCCGTCCGGGCAGTATCTGGCCAAGCTGGTTGAAGGCATCCGCATTCAGCGCGGTGCGGCGGTATCCGACCCGCTGGCCGACCTGCTCGACTCCGAAATGCAGCCCAGCGTGGACTGCCAGGGCGATGATGACCTCGCAGAGCATGGACAAGGACACTGCATGACCCTGTATCATGCTGCCTGAACCCGTCGCATGGGCACGGACGATGCCGCGGTGGTGGATTCCTTCGCGCTCAGGTTCAATGGCGTGGAAAACCTTTATGCTGCCGACGCCTCGGTGACTCCGCGCATGGTGTCGGGCGATACCCGGGCGGCTGCCATCGCCATCGCCGAGCGCGCGGCGCCGTCCGTTCGAAACGGGGGGCGGGGCTCCGCCTGGCCCTGCCTGACCCGTGCTTGACGACGGGCGCCACCGCCGCAGGCGCTGGTCCACCGGCGCGTCGTCCGCAATCCGGGACGGTGCGCCAATTTTGCCGATTGCCCTCGGCACCGAATTCTCCGACCTTGGCATCTTCACCCGACCCGGGGGGACCGGTGACAGTAGATCGGGCAGCCCGGCCGATCCATCAAGGCTCGGAAATCATTGGCGAGGGACGATTTGGACTGGATTTCGCGCATGGCTGACACGGTCAGCTCACCGAACCTTGACGCCGTTTCGGGGTTCATACGCCTGGGCGGCCCGGCGATCTGGGCGATTTCGGCCTTGTCGGTCATCGCTCTGGCGCTCATCTTCTGGAAGGCGTGGCGCTTGATGCGTCTCGGGGCCTGGACGGGCGGCCGGCGCGCGCAGCAGGCCGTGACGCTGTGGTCGGACGGTCAGGAACAGCAGGCCCTCGCGCTGGTGCGCAATCGCACGACCTGCCGGGCGGCCCTGATCCGGGCCGCGATGACAGCACGGCAGGACACCACCCTCGATGACGAGGCGGCACGCGCCGAAACAGCGCGCGTCGCCCGCAATCTCCTCGCACGGGCGCGGGTCGGCCTGCGCCCGCTGGAACTGATCACGACCATCGCGCCGCTGCTGGGTCTTCTGGGCACCGTGCTCGGCATGATCGCGGCGTTCCAGGCCTTGCAGGAGGCCGGCAGCCGCGCGGACCCTGCGACGCTTGCCGGTGGCATATGGGAGGCGCTTCTGACCACGGCGGCCGGCATGGCTGTGGCGATCCCGGCCGCGATGGCGCTGACATGGTTCGAAAGCGTGGTGGACCGCCTGCGCCTTGAAATGGAGGACGCCGCGACGCGGATATTCCTGCGCCCGACGGCACGGGATGCCACCCCAGGCGTCGCGCAAGCGGCCGAGTGACATGTTCACCTTCGACGCCCCGAGACCCCGCCGCAAGCGCAGCCTGACACCGATGATCGACGTGGTGTTCCTGCTGCTGGTGTTTTTCATGCTCGCGTCGCGGTTCGGTGCCGACACGCAGGTAACGTTGAACGTGGCAGGGCAGGCCGCGGGTGACGACTATACCGGCCCGCCGCGCCTTGTCGATGTCCTGCCGTCGGGCGCGCGGCTGAATGGCCGGTCCGTGGCGGACGGGGAACTGGCCGCCCGGGTCCTGGACCTGACCGCGGCGCCGTCGGACACCGTTGTGCTGCGCCCGCGGGAGGGTGCACGCCTTCAGCGCGTCGTCGATGTGATGCAGCGGCTGACCGGGGCGGGGCTGAGCGCGCTGGTGCTGGTGGAGTAGGCCGATGCAATTCCCCGATCCGCCGCGCCGCCGCGCCCAAGAAAGCATCGTCCCGATGATCAACGTGGTTTTCCTGCTGCTGATCTTCTTCCTGATGACCGCGCAGATCGCCCCGCCCGAACCGTTCGCCGTAACGCCCCCCGAAGTGGCGGCAGACGGCCCGCCGGCTGACGCGGAATTCGTTCTCTATCTCGGCCCCCAGGGTGAGCTGGCCTTTCGCGACAGCCGGGGGGAGGAGGCCGCGCTCGCTGCGCTGAGCGCGGCAAGGGCGGCCGCGTGCCCCGCGCAAGGATGCGCCGACACCGCCGCGTCGCGGTCACTGGTCCTGCGCGCGGATGCCGGTGTGCCCGGAACGCGGCTGGCCGCTCTCATGCCGCGGATCGCGGCGGCCGGCTTTGACGAGGTTCAGCTGATCACGGTGGCGGAATGAAACGCGTGACGGAGTTCGGCCTTTTCGTCATGCTCGCGGCGGGCGCGCACATCGCCGTCGCGTCCTATGCGCCCGGGCCGGAGGGGGCGCAAGGCATCGGCGATGACGGCACTGCCGCGGTATCCCTGCAAGCCTCCGATGCAAGGATCGCCCAAATGGTGGCGGCGTGGGAAACGCCGCCCGAAGTGGCCGGTCAGCCCGCCGCGCCACCCGCGCCGCGGATGGCCATGTCTGCCCCCGAAATATCAAGGCCGCAGGCCGCGCCATCGCCATTCACCAAGGCCCCGACGGCCCCGGGTCTGGCGGTGCCGCGGCCCGAAAGACTGCCCGAGCACGGTGGCCCGGACACATCCCCGCCCCGGCCTGCCCAACCCGGCCCCGAGCCGGGGCCGGCGCAACAGGCGGAGAAACAGGCGGGCGTGCGGCCCGTGGCACGGCCCGAGGCGCCAGCGGCGAAAAGGCGCCGGGCAGCGCCAACGCAAGGGACAAGGGCGCAACGGTCGGCCTCGGCCCCGAGCGCCCCTCAGAAGGCCCGCGGACAAGGTGGCGGCGCCGATGCCGGTACCGCGCAAGACCAGCGCGCGGCCACCCTTTCGGCCAGCCGGCGCCAAAGCCTCGCGGCGCAATGGGGCGCCCAGGTGCGCCGCAGGATCGAGCAGTCGAAGCGCTATCCGCGC
>NZ_JBKOTX010000233.1:0-7461 GCF_047086965.1 Roseovarius halophilus (ex Wu et al. 2025)
CGGCCAGCCCGCGCCGGTGGCACCGCAGCCGGACGGGCCGGCCAACAGGCTGGCGGCGCTGGATCACGACGCCACGGGGCTGATGCTGCGCTGGGCCGACGGGGCCGAACAGCGCCTGACGGACCGTGACCTGCGGCTTGCCTGCGCCTGCGCCAAGTGCCGCGACGAGATGTCGGGCAAGCCATTGCTCGATCCGGCAAGCGTGCCGCTGGACATCAGCCTGACCCGGGTCTGGAGCGTGGGCAATTACGCGCTCGGCCTGGCCTTCAGCGACGGGCATGACACCGGCATCTACACCTTCAAGGCCTTGCGCGCGATGCAGGGGTCGGAGATGGAAGATGTCTGAGGCGGCCACGCAGCGCCGTATCCGCGCCCAGGCGTCGGCCAGCGATGCCCGGGTCATGGGCTTCGTGCTGGACGCCGAGGTGCAGCCGGGCCGCGCCGCGCGGTTCGATGGCCCCGGGGACGCGCCGTTGTCCAAGGCGCTTTTCGGTATCAGCGGCGTGGCCCGCGTCGAGGTGAGCGGCGCGACGATCTGGGTGCAGAAAACCGAAGAGGCCGACTGGGCCGGTCTGAAACCGGCCATCGCCGCGGCGATCCGCACCGTGCTGGACTTCACCGAAACACCACTGGGGCAGGGGGCCGAGGACCGCGGGTCCGATACCGCCTTGTTGCAACGGGTCGAAGAGTTGTTGCAGACCCAGGTCAACCCCGCCATTGCTGCGCATGGCGGGCACATCTCGGCCGAGCGGGTCGAGGCTGGCACCGTCTACCTGCGCATGTCCGGGGGGTGTCAGGGCTGTGCGGCCTCGGCGGCGACCCTGCGCGACGGAGTCGAACGCATGCTGCACGCCGCCCTGCCGCAGATCGTCGATATTGTCGATGTCACCGACCACGCCCAGGGCACCAACCCCTTCTACACCCATGAAACCGGCAAGTCCCCGGTGTTCAACCGCCCCGTGCCACCCGGGGTGATCGACCGCGAGGATGGCCAGATCAGTGTGGACCCTGCCTATCTCGGCCCCCGCCTGGGCCTGACGCCCGAGACGCTGCGCGCCGGCATGCAGCGCGGCGATGTCGTGGGTGTGACCGAAAGCGGCGAGGGGGCGGATGCGGGCAAGACCCGCATCGTGATCCGCAGCCCCACCCGCGCCTGGGCCGCCGAGATCGCCGAGGATGGCAGCGCCCGCGAGATCCCGCCCCCAGCCCCCGCAGATGAGGCCGCCGGGCAGGAAAGCGCCCTCTCCGAACGAGTGCGCGCCTACCTGGCCGGGCTGGAGGGCGAGACGACAACCGTGACCTATGGCGCCCTGGCCCGGGCGCTTGGGATGTGGCAGCCCGGTTCGGTGCGGCGGGTGACCGCCGCGCTGGAGGCCACAATGCGCGCCGATGCCGCGGCCGGTCGGCCCTTCATTGCCGCCCGCGCCGTGGGGCGGGGACGTGACGCGCTGCCCGGCAAGGGCTTTTTCGATCTGGCCCGGACTCTGGGGCGCGGGCCCGCGACGGATGAGAGCGATCGGGACTACCACGCCCGCGAATGCGCCGCGCTGGCAGGCCGGGTGGCGTCCGCTTCGGGGGACTGACTCGACCACGGCTTTGCACTGGGCCCGTAGCCTGTCCACGTTCGGGGCAAACGGAAAGGGCAAGTCTTGGCGTTCGATTTCGAAGCTGTGGTGATCGGGGGCGGGGCCATCGGGCTGGCCTGCGCCGCCGCCCTGGGGCGGTCGCTCGGCCCCACGCTGGTGCTTGAGGCGGCCGACCAATGGGGCGCGGGCACCTCGTCGCGCAACAGCGAGGTGATCCACGCCGGACTCTACTACCCCACCGGCAGTCTCAAGCACCTGCTCTGCTTGCGCGGGCGGCGCATGCTCTATGATGATCTGGCCCGCCGGGGCATTGCCCATCACAAATGCGGCAAGCTGGTCGTGGCCACTGACGAGCCGGAACTGGCCCGGATCGAGGCGCTGGCCGCGCGCGCCCGCGACAACGATGTCGAGGGGGTGCAGCTGCTGGGCAAAGAGGCCGTGGCGCGGATGGAACCCGAGGTACGGGTCACCGGCGCGCTATGGTCCCCGGAAAGCGGCATCTTCGACAGTCATGGCCATATGCTGGCCTTGCTGGGTGACATCGAGCAGGCGGGCGGGCATGTCGTTACCGCCACGCCGCTGCGAGAGGCCCACCCGGATGCGGGTGGCTTTCACTTGCACACCGGCGGGGCCGATCCGGCCCGCATCACGACCCGCGTGCTGGTCAATGCCGCGGGACTCTCCGCGGTGCAGGTCGCGGCGCGTATCTCGGGGCTGCCGGACAGCGCGCTCCCGCACCTGCGGTTCGCCAAGGGCTGCTATTTCGGTTTGAGCGGCCGGGCGCCGTTCCGGCACCTCGTCTATCCCGCGCCGGTGGATGGCGGGCTGGGGGTCCATGCGACGATCGACCTCGCCGGGCGGGTACGCTTTGGCCCGGACGTGGACTGGCTGCCACCCGATACGACGCCGGGGCAGTTGGACTATGACGTGCCCGCCGGGCGCGCCAACGCGTTCCAGACCGCGATCCAGCGCTACTGGCCCGGGCTGCCGGACGGGGCGCTCTTTCCCGATTACGCCGGGGTCCGCCCGAAACTGAGCGCCCCGGGCGCGCCGCTGGCCGATTTCCTGATCCAGGGTGTGGCGGATCACGGCCTGCCGGGCCTGGTCAACCTTTTCGGTATCGAGAGCCCCGGCCTGACCGCCGCACCGGCCATCGCCGAACACGTCGCGCAAGCACTTGATCCGTGAGCGGCCCTGCAACAGGAGCGCTGCAAACAATCTCAGGAGAATCCCGGCCGCGACAAAGTGACCAGGATGCGCACGGCACGTCTGGAAGCGCGGTACACGAAACCGGATAATTTGGAGGCGAGTACCGGACCCGCTACCATTTTTCTAAGCCACTGGCAGGCTTGAACAATCGAGTGCGAGGTTGAGTTGTGTGTCGCACTTCGTGTCACACTGGTGTCGCACCTAGGGGTGATTTGTCAACGCGGTCGGTCGCGGTAGGGGCAATGACGCCGGACCTTTCTTCTCTCTAGGACTGGCCATTAGGGTTGCTCTATGGGCTGGTGAGTTCACACGCCTACAGCCAAGGGTACGGGGGCAATGCCTATGTCTCGTGTAGTAGATGGGGGCTCGAAAAAATGTGTCGGTTTTTCTCGGGGTCGCTGCCTAGGTGATGTAGACTAGCGTCTTGAGGTCAAAGAGGTCCTCAGGGACAATCTTGTGCAGGCCCTCAGCATACCTCAACCTCTCCCACCGACCGTAAGAGCGGTAGGTCCAGAAGACATTGCGGTACTCGCGGTGCTGAACACGTATCTTCTCGGTGTTCCGGTCCGAATGGAGCCGACCAGTCTCTCCATCGTCTTTAATTTCGACCAGCGCGATAGTGTCTGGCGTGGTTCGGCCACTAACGCCCACGATGAAGTCAGGGAAAAACCTATGCCCAGAAGGAAGTATAAGCCTCGTTGCCCAAGTCTCGTTCTCTGGGTTGCGCATCCACCATTTGACCGTCCCTGTAGTGTCAGTGTCTAGGAACTCAGCAAAGTCCTGTTCCTCTTTGTTCAGGCGGTGGGGGAATACCCCGTATGCTGACCTCTCTGCCTCGCTAAGTCCGTCTGGTCCGAAGTATTGTTCGGGCACGGGTTCGCTATTGTCGACCCGAACATTGCGTGCTTGTGCCGTCTTGATGGCATCTTTCAGTTTCTCCGGTTCTAGCATCCCAGCAAGGTCAATGGCGCGGCGGAGGTCTCGTTCTTCTGGGTCAAAGCCTCTCTCGTAAGCTATTGCCCGGAGTTCTTCGACCAGTGCCCGCTTCAACTGTCGCGGGTCGATAGCGTCGTTAAAGTTGAAGGCGAGTTGTGCCTTCTCTGCGACCCTTGCGTTGGACAGTCGCAGCCGAAGGTCGATTGTCTCTTGCACCTCTGCGGCGAACAAGTCCCGTAGGTCGAGGTGCGCGTTTGTTAGCTTGCGCTGCAGGAGCCCAGTGACGTCTGCTGCCCGACAGAACTCCTTTGCAATGTCCTGCACTAGGTCGTTCAGCTTCGTCGGGTCAGGCGGCAATTCTCGGAACAGTGCTTCGGGCAGGTCCAAGTCCTTGCGGATGGGGTAGGGGCGAAACTCCGGCTTGGGCTTCGGTGTCGAAGTATCGGGCTTGGCACTTTCTGGCAGGTCGCCAAAGAGGGGCGTGCTGCTCATGTGCTGCCAAGTCTCGCCTGCAACGATAGCGCGGTCTTGCTCGTCGTTGCCCATCTCTTGAACTTCGGCCTTCACGACGCCTTGTTCGATGAGGTTGGTTAGGCGTTGTTGTCTGTCGTCCGCGTCCTGAGGCGGTCGAGGTGTGTAGCTGGCTTGGGTTGTCTCCGCTGCAACCACTGGCTTTTCGGCATTCCCGAACTCGTAGACATCGAGGTTGTCGGTGATAAGGTCGATACTCTCCTGCACCGCCTTCAACTCGTCCACCGCCGCTTGAAGGCCCACTTGCATGTCTGGGTCCGTCAGCAGGACATATCCGCTGTCCAGCAGGTCGTCTTGCCCATGGATGGGGCGCACGGACGGATGCACGCGCATGATGCGGCCCACGATCTGCATACCGAAGTCGCGGCCCCGGTTGGGGCGCACGGAAACCAGCGTCCATGCGCGGGGCGCGTCAAAGCCCGTCGCTACGGCCACCTTGAAGATCAGCACATGGGTGTCGGGGTCGTAGGCCAGCGAGTGAAAGTCCGGGTCAGGTTGACCGGACGTGTGCGTGGCAATGGCCGCGTCATCGACGCCGATCTCCACCAGCTTGTCCCGCACCCGCTTTACCGGGTCTTCCGCACCCTTGGCTTGGTCCTCCACCTGCACCAGCATTAGGGGCGACACGGCCAGCCCATGTTCCTTGAGCCGTTCGCGCACCCGGCAATGCTGCGTCCACCCGGCCTGCAAGGTCGCCTGTTCATGGTCGATCAGGTCGAGGTCGCCTTCCCGAAAGCGGATCACGCCCAGCTTGAGGCCCACCTTGTTCAACCCGGCTTCGACCACCTCGGCGCGGGGCACGACAACGCGGCTGGCCACTTCGATCCCGGCGGTACGCTCGAATGCTTCCAGCTTCTCGTCGCTTGGCGTGGCGGTGGCGAGGATCGTGAAATCGGGCTGGATATGGTCGAGGTAGAAGCCCGCCGCGACCTTGGCCGACGCCCCGAAGTTCAAATGCGCCTCGTCGATCACCACGCCCACGAAGAACCCCGCGTTCCGCCACGACGCGATCAGGTCGTCAAAGGACAACGCCGCCTCGGACGTGCGGCGGACCTTGCGGGCATCCTTGTTGCTGGCGGCGACCGTCGCCCATGTCTGGATGAACACATCGCCGTCGCGGGTGCCATTGGGTTCCCGGTCCTTGGCCACGTCGCGGACGCGCAGACCGCCGCATTGCGCCACCAGAGCCTCGCGCGTTTGTGTCACCAGCCCGGAATAGGGCGCGAACCAGAGCCACACCACGGGGCGGCTCAGCGCGCCGCGCAGCCCTTCCAGCACCCGGCCCAGCACCAGCGTCTTGCCCGATCCCGTGGGGCTTTGCAGGAGCGTCACGCCGCTTTTCAGGGCGATGCTCTGCCGGTGCGCCGGGTCGCGGTCGTGCAACTCTGCCACCTTGTGGATCACGCCCGACAGCGCGTCCACCGCGCGGGTCTGGTAGGCGGCAAGTGACAGGCGCTCACTCATTGCTGGAACCGCTTCACCAGCGTGTCGCGGACGGGGCGAATGTCCACATGGGTGCCGTCGAGATGCTGCGCGATCTGGCCCGGTGCCCACGCATAGACGAACAGGTTCTGCCGGTCGCGGCCTTGCAGCCATTGCAGCAAGCCGGGGTCGAAGCGGTCCACCAGCACCAGCGCGGTTGTCACGCCTTCGTGCAGGTTCCACGCCGCTTGCGTGTCATAGACGGTCAGCGGCAAGTCGTGCATGGCTTCCAGAGCGGCCCAGGCATCGGCGGGTTGAAGGTCATAGTCGAGGTCTTCAAATGCGATCTCGTGGGTGCGCAGATAGGCGAAACCTGCGGCGAGGTCGTTATATTTTGGGTCATCACTGGCGTTGAGCAGGCGGATGCGCTCAGCGGTTACGTCCCGGCAGAGGTTCTTGCCGGGGTCTTCCTCTGTGGCCTCGGTGGACGACACCATGATGAAGCGGCGACTGCCGCCGTCCTCGGCGTTGAGTTCCATGACCGCTTGGGCGGTGGTGGCGGACCCTGCGAAGAAGTCCAACACCAGATCGTCCGGGTCGGTGGACTGTCGGACCAGTTCGCGGATCAGGGAGACGGGCTTGGCGTAGTTGAAGGCTTTGGACCCGAAAATGGACTTTACTGCTTTTGCACCTTCATCATTCGTCCCAGAGATAATGGTGTTGCTTTCTTCCTTTATCGTGTCTTTCTCGGCCTTCGGTGTGATCCAGCTAGACAACGGTTGGGTGGGAGTGCGAAGTTGGCTCTTGAAGCGCTTGTATCTTGGCGTGCCAAAGCCAACCTTTCTCCCAACCCATTCATCTATATCGGGTAGGTCATGCCTAAGAAGTGGTGATCTTCCACTTGTTGGCACCTCGCCCCGATCAATCGCATTGTGTAGTTCTTCCTTCGTTTCCCAGACTTCCACTCGTTGCTCCGCCGGGAAGCGCACCCGTCTTTCTCTGATTAGTTGCTCTATCGTTTTTCCGCGTGCCCCGCTCGATAGCTTCTCGGATACAAACCGCCAAACACCATCAGGATTGCACGGATACCAAATCCCTGTCTCCGGGTCTTCGAGTGGAAAATATGAGTTCGGGCGTTCGATCCGTGTTTTGGATTGCGCCATATTGTCTGGCTGAAACCAATCGTCGTGCAGGGGGTCGTATTGATTGTAG
The DNA here is from genome assembly GCF_047086965.1 of Roseovarius halophilus (ex Wu et al. 2025). NCBI lineage: Bacteria > Pseudomonadati > Pseudomonadota > Alphaproteobacteria > Rhodobacterales > Roseobacteraceae > Roseovarius > Roseovarius halophilus (ex Wu et al. 2025). The sequence continues at coordinate 6,897 of NZ_JBKOTX010000233.1, forward strand.
AGTTCGAGGGTCTTTTCTGTGCCGAAAAACTTAAACGACGGTTTCGCATATGCCAGAACGTACTCGTGGTTGCCTGTGAAGAAGTGACTGCCGCCTTCGTTGCCCCCGGTCCGTGTTCGCCAAACGAACGAGCCGGTTTTGCTTCCGGGCAGCGCCTCATCCATCATCAGTTCCAGTAACGCCCGCTGGTCGTCATTGATCGACACCAGTAGCACCCCGTCTTCGGCCAGCAAGTCCCGCGCCAGCGTCAGGCGGCGATAGAGAAACTCCAGCCAAGTGGACTGGCGGAAGCGGTCCTCCTTGTCCATGTAGCTGTCGTTGTAGACCCAATCCTTGTTGCCGGTGTTGTAGGGCGGGTCGATGTAGATGCACTTCACCCGGCCCGCATGGGTCATCCGCAGCCAACGCAGCGCGTCGAAGTTGTCGCCTTCGATCACCAGATTGTCCCACGGCGCGGGTTTGTCCGAGATTGAGCAACCTGAGGTCTGGAAATTCTGCTGAGAGCGGGTCATGCATCCTGGCATTCCCATTTGATGTAGGCCTTCGTTTCGGAGGCCCATTTTTC
>NZ_JBKOTX010000234.1:0-7439 GCF_047086965.1 Roseovarius halophilus (ex Wu et al. 2025)
GCCCCGCCCGGCGCGGCCGGTCAGGCCGCCCGGCTGTCGTGGCCCGCGCCGAAGCGCCCGTAAAAGCTCTGCCCGTTTTCGGCCATCTCGCGCAGCAGGGCGGGGCAGGCGAAGCGGTCGCCGAACCGCGCGGTCAACTGGTCGCAGCGTTCGGCGGCATAGGGTGCGCCCAGCATGTCGAGCCAGGCGAAGGGCCCGCCCGACCACGGCGCGAAGCCCCAGCCCAGGATCGCGCCCACGTCGCCCTCGCGGATGTCCTCCAGCACGCCCTCTTCCAGCGCGCGCACCGCCTCCAGCACCTGCGCGAACAGCAGCCGGTGCTGCACATCGGTCAGGTCGGGCTGGTCCGCGGCGGGCGCGTATTTCTCGCCCAGTCCGGCCCAGAGGCCCTGCCGCTTGCCGCTGTCGTCATAGGCGTAGAACCCAGCGTTGGCCTTGCGGCCCAGACGGCCCTCGCCCTCCATCCAGAACAGCACCTCGTCCACCTCGGCATCGGGATAGGCGTCGCCCATGGCGGCCCGGGTCGCCTTGGCGATCTTGACGCCGAGGTCGATCGAGGTCTCGTCGGTCAGTTGCAGCGGCCCCAGCGGCATGCCCACCAGCTTGGCCGCGTTCTCGATCAGCGGCGGGGCCACGCCCTCGCGCACCATGCGGATACCCTCGTTGATATAGGGAATGATGCAGCGGTTGGCGTAGAAGAACCGGGCGTCGTTGACCACGATCGGCGTCTTGCGGATCTGGCGCACGAAATCGAGCGCCTTGGCCACCGCGCGGTCGCCGGTCTCGCGGCCCTTGATGATCTCGACCAGGGCCATCTTTTCCACCGGGCTGAAGAAATGGATGCCGATGAACTGGTCGGGCTTGTCCGCGGCCCCGGCCAGCTCCGTGATCGGCAGGGTCGAGGTGTTGGAGGCAAAGATGCAGTCCTCGCCCACCACCTGAAGCACCTTTTTCGTCACCTCGGCCTTTACGCCGATGTCCTCGAAGACCGCCTCGACGATCAGGTCGCAGCCCTCAAGGGTGGCATAGTCATCCGTGGCTGTGATCAGGTCCAGCGCGGCCTGCTTCTTGTCTTCGGTGGCCTTGCCGCGCTTGATGCCCTTGTCCATGTAGTCGGCGGTATGGGCCTTGCCCTTTTCGGCGGCCTCGGCGGACTGGTCCACCAGCACCACTTCGATGCCCGCCATGGCCGCCACCAGCGTGATGCCGGCCCCCATCATTCCCGCACCCAGAACGCCGACCTTCCGTACCGTCTGATCCGGCACCTCGGGACGGTTCGCGCCCTTTTCCAGGGCTTCCTTGTTGACGAAGAGGCTGCGGATCATGTTGGCCGACGAGGGGTTCATCAGAACATGGGTGAACCAGCGCGCCTCGATTTTCAGCGCGGTGTCGAAGGGCACCATGGCGCCTTCGTAGACGGCCGACAACAGAGCCTTGGCCGCCGGGTAGACGCCTTTGGTGCGGCCATTGACCATGGCGCTGGCGCCCACGAAGGTCATGAAGCCCGCCGGATGATAGGGCGCGCCGCCGGGCATCTTGTAGCCTTTTTCATCCCAGGGCTTGACGATGGCAGGCCCGGACAGGACCCAGGCCTTCGCCGCTGCGACGGGATCGTCCACGACCTCGTCGATGACGCCCGCCGCCTTGGCCTTTTTCGGGTCGTTGAGCTTGCCCTCCAGCAGCAGCGGGCTGGCGGCCATGGCCCCCAGCTTGCGCACCAGCCGCGTGGTGCCGCCCGCGCCGGGAAAGATGCCGATCTGGATTTCAGGCAGGCCGATCTTGGCCGATCCGTTGTCGGCGGCAAAGATGCGGTGGCAGGCCAAGGGAAGTTCCAGCCCGATCCCCAGCGCGGTGCCGGGCAGAGCGGCGGCAATGGGCTTGCCGCCCTTGTTGCGCTCGTCCATGCCCGCGCGCTCGATCTTGCGCAGCATGTGGTGCCCGGCCATGGTGAAGTCGAACAACGCCTTGGCCGGTTCGTCGCCGGCCTCGTCGCGGATCGTGGCCAGCGTGTTCAGGTCCATGCCGCCGGCGAAATCGCGCTTGCCGCTGGTGATGACGATGCCCTTGACGGTGTCATCGGCCAGCGCCGTGTCGATCAGGCCGTTGAGCACCTGCATCGACTCGCGGGTCATGACGTTCATGGACCGGCCCGGCATGTCCCAGGTGATGGTGGCGACGCCCTCGGCGTCGGTTGTCATGGTGAAATCGGTCATGTCTCTGGCCCTCCTTACACGCGTTCGATGATTGTGGCCGCACCCATGCCGGAGGCGACGCAGAGCGTGGCCAGGCCGACCTCCTTGTCGCGCCGCTCCAGCTCGTCCAGCAGGGTGCCGATGATGATCGCTCCGGTGGCCCCCAGCGGGTGGCCCAGGGCGATGGCCCCGCCGTTGACGTTGACCCTGTCGTGGTCCACCCCGAAGGCCTGCATGAAGCGCAGCACGACCGCCGAAAAGGCCTCGTTCACCTCGAAAAGGTCGAAGTCCTGTGGCGTCATGCCGGTCTCGGTCAGGATCTTGCTGGTCACCGGCACCGGGCCGGTCAGCATGATCGTGGGATCGGTGCCGATCTTGGCGCTGGCCTTGATCCGTGCGCGCGGGGTCAGGCCCCATTTCTCGCCGAATGCCTTCGAGCCGATCAGGACGCCGGCCGCGCCGTCCACGATGCCCGAGCTGTTGCCGGCGTGGTGGATGTGGTTGATCGCCTCCAGGTGCGGGTATTTCATCAGCGCGACCTGGTCGAAGCCGGGCATGACCTCGCCCTGGTCCTTGAACGACGGCTTGAGCGCGCCGAGCGATTGCATGTCGGTGCCCGGGCGCATGTGCTCGTCGCGGTCGAGGATCGGCAGGCCGTTCTGATCCGTGACGGGGAGGATCGAACGGTCGAATCGGCCCGCGTCCCAGGCCGCCTTGGCCCGGTTCTGGCTTTCCACGGCAAAGGCATCGGCGTCGTCGCGGGAAAAGCCGTATTCGGTGGCGATGATGTCGGCGGCGATGCCCTGGGGGACGAAATAGCTGTCCATGGCCACGGTCGGGTCCACGGCCACGGCGGCCCCGTCGCTGCTCATGGGCACGCGGCCCATCATTTCCACGCCACCGGCGATGTAGCCCTCGCCCGCGCCGGCGCGCACCTGGTTGGCGGCCAGGTTCACGGCCTCCATGCCGCTTGCGCAGAAACGGTTGATCGACAGGCCCGGGATGGACTGGTCGAGGTCCGAGCCCAGAACGGCCGTCCGCGCCAGGCAGCCGCCCTGTTCGCCGACCTGCGTGGCATTGCCCCAGATCACGTCCTCGACGGCGTGCCCCTCCAGGGCGTTGCGGGTCTTGAGCGCGTCGAGCACCTGGGCGGACAGGCGCAGGCTGGTGACCTCGTGCAGGGCCCCGTCCTTGCGGCCCTTGCCCCGCGGGGTGCGCAGCGCGTCGTAGATATAGGCGTCGGTCATGTTTCCTCCTTCACGTGCCCGGGCCAGGCCCGGGTCATCAGATCATAGGGGTGTCGCCAGCCGGGCAGTCCCGCGATGCGGGACAGCCAGCGGTCGATATTCGGCCAGTCGGCCCTGTCGAAGTCGAAGGGTTCCGGGTAGTAGAGGTAGGAACAGCAGGAGAGGTCCGCATTCGTCGGCCCCGCACCCACGATCCAGTCGCGGCCCTGGAGATGCTGGTCCAAGGTCCTGAGCGCGGACCGCGTGCGGCCCTGCACGAAGGCGATGGCGTCCTGCGGGCGCTTCTCTTCGGGCACGAAGTTCATCAGAAAGCGCAGCATGCCAAGCTGCGAGGACAGCTTGTGATTGTCCCAAAGCACCCAGCGCAGCACCTCGTATCTTTCCGCCTCGGTCCCGCCGAACCGGCCGGTCCGGTCGGTGATCCATTGCAGGATCGCACCAGACTGGGTCAGCGTCAGCGCGTCCGTCTCCAGAACAGGGCATTCACCCATCGCGTTGACATCGCTGCGAAACCCGGGGCTGCGGGTCTCGCCCGCGAAGAAATCCACGAAAACTGGCCGCCACGCCATGCCCGCCAGGGTCATGGCCAGGGCCGCCTTGTAGGAATGGCCGGATTCACCGAAGCAATGCAGCCTTGGGGTCATGGCGTCCCCCCGCCGGTCCTGCCCGCGGGCCGAGACGTCGCGCCATCGAGTTTATTTGCCAAGATGAAGGGGGGGACCGTGCCCCGATAACCCTGCGTTAACCTTAATGCGCGACAAAGGCCCCGCGCGGAGAGCTGGAGAGCGATCCCGCGTCCAAGGTGAAGCCCCGGCCCGGCTTGCTTCGCCCCCGCCTGTGCACGGGTCGCGGGGCGGTCTCGACGGGTCGGACGGTTCATTTCTTGCGAGCCGCCAGGTCCGAATTGAAGAGTCGCAGCCGGTGTCCGAAGCTCTCGCTGTCGATCACGCTGTCGAAGTTCTCGAACAGGAACGAGAAGCGCCTCGCCCTCGTCGAGGCCCGCCTCGGTGGCGAAGCGGCGCAGCCTGCGATAGCCGTCCTCGGTCATCGAGACGGGAAAGCGGCGGGTCAGGCGAAAGCGTTTGGGCATGGTCTCCTCCGGGTGCGGGTCAGCGGCGAGGGCGCGGCGGCCCTCGCCCCACCGTTCCATCAGAACTGCGCCGCCTCAAGCGCCATGACGGTCTCCGCGCCGCTGTTGATCCGCGCCAGGTGCGTGGCCGTAGCGGGCAGCTGGCGCGCCATGTAGTAGCGCCCCGTGGCGATCTTGGTCTCGAAGAACTCGGTATCCTCCGCGCCGTCCTCCAGCGCTGCCATGGCGGCCCTGGCCTGACGCGCCCACATCAACCCCAGGCAGACATGGCCCATCATGTGCATGAAGTCATAGGACCCGGACAGCGCGTCGTTGGGGTTCTTCGTGCCCTGCTGCATGAAATACATTCCCGCCGCCTGCAGGTCCTTCGAGGCCGCCTTGAGCGGGTCGAGGAAGTCGGCCTTGAGGGCTGCGTTGTCCTCGTTCTCCTTGATGAAATCCTTGACCATGTCGAAGAAGGCCATGATGGCCTTGCCGCCGTTCTGGGCCAGCTTGCGGCCCACCAGATCGAGCGCCTGGATGCCGTTGGTGCCCTCGTAGACCATGGTGATGCGGGCATCGCGGACGAATTGTTCCAGCCCCCATTCGCGGGTGAAGCCCGAGCCGCCCAGCGTCTGCTGGGCCAGCACGCAGGTCTCGAAACCCTTGTCCGTCAAAAAGCCCTTGATGACCGGGGTCAGCAGCGAGATCATCTGCTCGGCCGCCTCGTCATCCTTGCGGTGGCTCGCGTCGATCATGGTGGCGCCCCAGTAGGTGAAGGCGCGCGCGCCTTCGACAAAGGCCTTCTGGTCCATCAGGTTCCGACGCACGTCCGGGTGCACGATGATCGGATCGGCCGGCCCGTCGGGGTTCCTCGTGCCGGTCACGTCGCGGCCCTGCAGGCGATCACGGGCAAAGCCCACCGCGTTCTGGTAGGCGATCTCGGCCTGGGCATAACCCTGCAGGCCGACGCCAAGGCGTGCCTCGTTCATCATGGTGAACATGGCACGCATGCCCTTGTGTTCCTCGCCCACAAGATAGCCGGTCGCGCCGTCGTAGTTCATCACGCAGGTGGCATTGCCGTGGATGCCCATCTTTTCTTCCAGCCCGCCGCAGGACAGCGCGTTGCGCGCGCCCAGGCTGCCGTCCGCGTTCACCAGAAACTTGGGCACGATGAACAGCGAGATGCCCTTGACCCCCTCGGGGCCGCCGGGGATCTTGGCCAGCACCAGATGGATGATGTTGTCGGCCAGGTCGTGCTCGCCCGCCGAGATCCAGATCTTCTGGCCCGAGATGCGATAGGTGCCGTCGTCCTGCGGTTCGGCCTTGGTGCGGATGAGCCCCAGATCGGTGCCGCACTGCGGCTCGGTCAGGTTCATGGTGCCGCCCCATTCGCAGCTGACCAGCTTGGGCAGGTAGGTCTGCTTCTGATCCTCCGAGCCATGGGCGTGGATCGCGTTGTAGGCGCCATGGGTCAGGCCCTGGTACATGTTGAAGGCCATGTTGGACGACACGAAGGCCTCCTGCGCGGCCGTGTGCATGATGTAGGGCAGGCCCTGGCCGCCATACTCGGGGTCGCAGTCCATGGCCGTCCAGCCGCCCTGCTTCATGACCTCGAAGGCCTCCTTGAAGCCCTCGGGGGTGCGCACCACGCCGTTGTCGAGGCTGCAGCCCTGACGGTCCCCGACCGTGTTCAGCGGCAGCAGCACCTCGGAGGCGACCTTGCCGGCCTCTTCGAGCACGGCGGCAGTAAAGTCGCGGTCCAGTTCCTCGAAGCCGGGGATGTCCTGTTCGCTGACGGCCAGGACGTCGTGCAGCAGGAATTGCATGTCCTTGGTGGGGGCGGTGTAGATCGGCATGTCTGGTCTCTCTCCCTTGGGTCTTGCTGTCAGCCGGCGGCCCGGTCGGGGGCCAGCTCCTTCAGGCGCCGGGCGCCCCAGGCCATCTGGTCCTTCAGTTCCGCGATGGCCTCGTTCAACTCGTCGCGCTGCGCCTCCATCTCGGCCAGATGCGTCTCGGCCAGTGCGTAGGTCTTGCGCAGCTGGGTCTCCTGGCTGTCGTCCATGTGGTAGAGATCCAGCAACTGGCGGATCTCTTCCAGGCTGAAGCCGAAGCGCTTGCCGCGCAGGATCAGCTTGAGCCGCGCCCGGTCGCGCTTGCTGAACAGCCGCTTCTGGCCGTCCCGCCGCGGGTGCAGCAGTTCCTTGGCCTCGTAGAACCGCAGGGTCCTGGGCGTCACGTCAAAGGCCTCGCACATCTCGCGGATGGTCATGGTCCGGTCCGTTGTCATCTCGGGCGTCCTCCGTCTGCGTGCGTCATGCCAAAGACTTGAGGATTTGGCCGCCAGCCTACAAGGAAAGATGACGTGAACGTAAACGTAACGCAGCGTCACGCGGCGCGGGACCGGGGCTCAGCCAGGGTGACGCCGGGACGATATGCTGCCTGTGCCCGACCGGACGCCTTCAGTCCCGCGGTGGCCCGACGGCGGGCGTGCCCGGGCGGCATCCTTCGCCTTGAGCACGGTTCGTCCGCTGTTAGTGTCTGAACGAAACGCAAGGAGTCATTTATGACGGCCAGTTCAACCAGTCATGGATACGAGGTTTTTGTATCAACCTCGACTCGCGACCTGACAGATGGGCGCATATGCAGGCCGCCGCCGACGCGGCGGGTCTGGCGCTGCACCGGGTGGCCGGGGTCGCCCCCGATGATCCACGATACGCGCCGATGCTTGATGAACTTCCCGACGGTGGCCCGCTCGGGTCGCTCGGTCTGGGGTCGCTTTGCTGTACCCTTGCACATCGCCAGGCATGGCAGGCGCTCCTCGCGCATGATGATTGAGCAACCTGAGGTCTGGAAATTCTGCTGAGAGCGGGTCATGCATCCTGGCATTCCCATTTGATGTAGGCCTTCGTTTCGGAGGCCCATTTTTCG
>NZ_JBKOTX010000235.1:0-7431 GCF_047086965.1 Roseovarius halophilus (ex Wu et al. 2025)
CGGGCCTCGGCCTCGGGCACGCGGGCCTGGGCTTCGGGCAGACGCGAGCGCGCCTCGCTCAGGCCCGCCTGGGCCTCTTCCAGCTGGGATTGCCGCGTGCCTGGATCGAGTTCGCACAGCAGGGTGCCGGCCTCCACGAAGGCGCCCTTGCGGATCGGCTCGGACACCACCAGCCCTGAGGTTTCAGAGGCGACGGTCACCTGGCGCGCAGCCTCGGTGCGGCCGCGCAGAACGACGGCCCCGTCAACCGACCGAGCCTTAAAGGTCTCGACCACGACGCTGACCGGGTCCGGGCCGCTCTCATCTGCCTTGGCGTCCGCCTCCGCGGCCGGCGCGACCTGGGCGATAGCCAGCACGATGTCGCGCTCGAAGATAAGGAAATACAGCGATGCGGACACCAGCGCGGCGGTGAGGATCGGCATCAGACGCATGACGGGGCTTTCCTTTGGTGTGGCGGCCCGGCGGCCTTGATCGCCGGCGAACGTGGTACTGGTACGCGGCCAGCGGCTGAACCGACCAGTTCAGTTTAGAAAAAAATCGTAGCCCGTGCAAGCAGCCTTCTGCAGCTGCGAAATCGACACCGGGGGCGGCGAGCGGCGGCTCGCCCTTGTCTCCGCCGCCGGCTTCGGGATATGACAATCCAAACTGGAACGCCCGCGCCACGTCGCGGGTCACATGGGGCAGGCATGAGCGACAGCGACAGTTTCATCAACGAGGTCACCGAGGAGGTCCGACGCGACCAGCTTTTCCAGTACCTGCGTCGCTACGGCTGGATCGCCGTCGCGGTGGTTCTGGTTCTGGTGGGCGGCACTGCCTTCAACGAGTGGCGCAAGGCCGAGGCGCGCGCCGAGGCCCAGGCCCGCGGCGACGCGATGCTGGCCGCAATCCGCCAGAACGCCCCCGGTGCCCGCGCCGAGGCCTTGACGGGGCTCGATCCCGAGGGCGCTTCGGTGGCCGTGTCCAAAATGCTCGCCGCTGCCGAATTGCAGCAAGCCGGCGATGCGCAGGGGGCGGTCGCCGCCTTCGACGCCGTGGTCACGACCGAGGCGGTGCCGGCGATCTACCGCGACCTCGCCGCGCTCAAGGGGGCCATGGTCGGCGCCGGCGTGCGCGATGTCGAAACCCGGCGCGCCACGCTGTCGGAGTTGGCGCAACCGGGCGCGCCGTTTCGCCTGAACGCCCAGGAACAGCTGGCGTTGATCGCGGTAGAGCAAGGTGAAACCGACGCGGCCATCGCACAGTTTCGCGCCATCGCGGTGGACGCCGAGGCAACGCAGGGCTTGCGCCAGCGGGCGGTGCAGATGATTGTGGCCTTGGGCGGCGAAGTTGCGGACCTGTCGCTGCCAGGTGACCAATGACCATGTGTTGCCGCCGGATCAGCACAAGACGGCCTGCAAAAAGGGACAGGGGGACAGCGTGACCGTGAAACCGATCCTGGCGGGGCTGATCGCCCTTGGCACCCTTGCCGCCTGCGGCGGGCAAGAGGAAATCCTGCCCGGCGAGCGGCTCGACATCCGCGCCGACAGGGACGGGGCGGCACAGGCCGCCGGGCCGCAGGTCAACCAGGAACGCCCGATTTCGCTGGCCCGGCCGGTCGAGAACACGGACTGGACCCACCGCAACGGGGGCCCCGAACACGGGATCATCCATCCGGCGCTGGGGCGGGGCCTGACGCAGGCCTTCGCCGCCGACATCGGCGAGGGCGACAGCCGCCGCCACCGCATCACCGCCGACCCGATCGTGGCCGGGGGGCGGGTCTTCACGCTGGACGCGCGCACGCAGGTCGTCGCCACCTCCACGGCGGGCAAACGGCTCTGGGCGCGCACGCTCGCACCGGCCTCGGACAGTCGACGCGACGCCTCGGGCGGCGGGCTGGCCACCGATGGCGAGACGCTTCTTGTCACCACCGGATTCGGCGAACTGGTGGCGCTGGACGCCGCGACCGGTGCGGAACGCTGGACCCAGGACCTGGACGCGCCGGGCACCTCGGCGCCGACGATACTTGATGGGCTGGCCTATGTCGTCTCGCGCGATGGTCGGGCCTGGGCGGTCGAGATGGAGACCGGCCGTGTCCGCTGGACCCTGACCGGCACGCCGCCCACCGCGAATTTCGCCGGCGGGCCGGGCGCCGCCGTCACCCCCGAGATCGCCGTCTTCCCCTTTCCCACCGGCGAGGTGCTGGGCGCCTTCCCGCAGGGCGGGCTGCGGCGCTGGGCCTCTTTCGTGACCGGCCAGCGGCCGGGGCAGGCGGCCGCCACCATATCCGACCTGGCCGGTGATCCGGTGATCGACGGCGACCGCGTTTACGTGGGCAATGTTTCGGGCCGCCTCGCGGCGCTGCGACTGGACAACGGTGAGCCGATCTGGAGCGTGGGCGAGGGCGCGGTCGGCCCGGTCTGGCCCGCGGGCGGATCGGTCTTCCTCGTCAACGATCTGGGGGAATTGCTGCGTCTCGACGCGGCTGACGGCAGCCCGGTCTGGCGCGTGGAACTGCCCGGCTTCGTCGAGAGCCGCGAACGCCGCCAGAGCACGCGCCATGAACACTACGGCCCCGTGCTGGCCGGGGGGCGGCTGATCCTGGCCTCTTCGGACGGTGTGATCCGGCAGTTCGATCCCGCAAGCGGTGACCTGATCGACTCCCTGGAGCTGCGCGGCGGCGCCACCTCGAACCCGGTCGTGGCGCAGGGCACGCTTTATGTCGTGACCAAGCGGGGGCAATTGCTGGCTTTCCGTTGAGCCGCAAAAGGTGTATCGGGCGCATCTGATCCGATGGAAAATGCGTCATGAGCTTTACTCTCGCCATTGTGGGCCGGCCCAATGTGGGCAAGTCGACGCTGTTCAACCGGCTGGTCGGCAAGCGCCTTGCGCTGGTCGACGACCAGCCCGGTGTCACCCGTGACCTGCGCGAAGGCGAGGCACGGCTGGGCGACCTGCGCTTTACCGTGATCGACACGGCAGGGCTGGAGGATGCCACCGACGACAGCCTGCAGGGCCGGATGCGGCGTCTGACCGAGCGCGCGGTCGAGATGGCCGACATCTGCCTGTTCATGTACGACGCCCGCGCCGGCGTGACCCCCACCGACGAGATCTTCGCCGACATCCTGCGCCGCAAGTCGGCGCATGTGATCCTGGTCGCCAACAAGGGCGAGGGCCGCGCGGCCGACGCGGGCGTGCTGGATGGCTATGCCCTGGGCCTGGACGAGCCGCTGCGCCTCTCGGCGGAACACGGCGAGGGGCTGGGCGAGCTGCTGGAGGTCCTGACCCCGCTGGCCGACGGATTCGCGGAACGCACCGCCCGCGACGCGCCCGAGACCGATGTCGCGATCGAGGACCCCGATGCCGAGGCGGACCTGGCCCAGCACCAGCCGAGCGCGGCCAAGCCGCTGCAGGTGGCGGTTGTGGGCCGGCCCAACGCGGGCAAGTCCACGCTGGTCAACAAGATCCTGGGCGCGGACCGCCTGTTGACTGGCCCCGAGGCCGGGATCACCCGCGACGCGATCTCGCTGCGGATGGACTGGGCCGGCACACCGGTGCGGCTGTTCGACACCGCCGGGATGCGCAAGAAGGCCCGTGTGCAGGACAAGGTCGAGAAGCTGTCCGTTTCGGACGGGCTGCGCGCGGTCAAGTTCGCCGAAGTGGTGATCGTGCTGCTGGACGCGGCCATTCCCTTCGAACAACAGGATCTGCGCATCGCCGACCTGGCCGAGCGCGAGGGCCGCGCGGTGGTCGTCGCCGTCAACAAGTGGGACATCGAGGATGACAAGCAAGCCAAGCTCAAGGGCCTGAAAGAGGCCTTCGACCGGTTGCTGCCGCAGTTGCGCGGGGCGCCGCTGGTCACGGTCTCAGCCAAGACCGGGCGCGGGCTGGACCGGCTGCACGACGCGGTGCTGCGCTCCCATGACATCTGGAACCGGCGGGTGACGACGGCGCAGCTTAACCGCTGGTTGAGCGGCATGGTCGAGGCGCATCCGCCCCCCGCGCCGGGCGGGCGGCGCATCAAGCTGCGCTACATGACGCAGGTCAAGACCCGCCCGCCGGGCTTCGTGGTGATGTGTTCCAACCCCGAGAAACTGTCCGAGGGCTACACGCGCTATCTGGTCAACGGGTTGCGCGAGGATTTCGACATGCCCGGCACGCCGATCCGGCTGAGCATGCGTGGGCAGGGCGACAAGAACCCCTACAAGAATCGTAAGAAGTCCACCCCCTCGCGCCTGCGCAAGCACCTCGGGAAAGGCCCCGCCGACGGCTAGCGTGAAGAGGCGGGGCGCTTCCGCGCGCTTTCAGTCTGCCCGGTGGCGGGGCGACGCGCCGCCCCGAGGGCGCCTCGGGACGCGCCGGTCGGTCTTTTGGATATTTTTAGCCAGAAGAAGCCCGGGGCCATAGCGCGCCGACCCCGGCGATGAGCCCGATGGCACCTGCCGCGCCGAGGCTGATGGTGAGCGGATCGCTGCCATTGGCGACGATGATGCCGATGAGCGCCCAGGCCAGGGTCAGGGCGTATTCCAGCCGCCGGCGCAGGGCCAGGAGCATCGCCAGCCCGGTGAGCGTTGCCCCGGCCAGCCCTAGCCAGGCCCAGCCGGTGGCCCCTGTCAGCACGCCATGGCCCGCGGCCGTGGTGCCCAGAGAGACGAAGGCGGCCGCGGTCAGCCAGCCCGCGTAGATGGCCACGGGCGCATGGGCGAGCCAGCGGTCGTGATCCGGACTGCGCCGGGCGGCCAGGAGGGCCGCGCCGGCCATGGCGAAGATCAGCACCGTGGCCCAGATCGCGCTCTGGGTCGCGATCCAGAGCCAGGGCGTGCCGAGGGCGAGGCTGACGATCAGGGGCCCGCGCATACGGGTCCAGGCCGGGTCGCTGCTCCGCGCCCAGAGGCCGAAGCCGGCCGAGACCACCAGCCAGCCGTAGATCAGCCCCCAGATGGCGAAGGCATAGCCTGCCGGCTGCACCGGCGGGTCGATCTGCGGCAGCGGCAGCTGGTCTTCGCGAAAGCCCGAGAAGGGCTCGGTCATCAGCGGCGAGAGCACGAAGGTGAGGGTGACCAGGGCGGTCAATAGGGCGCGGGGCTGTGGCATGCGCGGGGTGTCCTGTGATGGCGTGGGGCGGACGTGGCGACCGGTGCGGCTAGACAAGGGTGCCATCTGCGTCGACGCCCGTCTTGCCGCGCAGGTAGGGGTGCAGCGCCGCGGGCAAGGTGACCGCGCCATCGGCCTGCTGGCCGTTCTCCAACACCGCGATCAGCGTGCGGCCCACCGCGAGGCCCGAGCCGTTGAGCGTGTGGACGAACTGCGGCTTGCCGCCATCCTTTGGCCTGAACCGGGCGTTCATGCGCCGCGCCTGGTAATCGCCGCAGGTCGAGACCGAGCTGATCTCGCGATAGCTGTTCTGGCCGGGCAGCCAGACCTCGATGTCGTGGGTGCGCCGCGCGCCCGCGCCCATGTCCCCGGCGCAGAGGACGACCGTGCGGTAGGGCAGCCCCAGCGCCTCGAGGATCGCTTCGGCGCAGGCGGTCATGCGCTGGTGTTCGGCCTCGCTCTCGTCTGGGTGGGTGATCGAGACCATCTCGACCTTTTCGAACTGGTGCTGGCGCAGCATGCCGGAGGTGTCGCGCCCGGCGCTGCCCGCTTCGGAGCGGAAGCACTGGGTATGGGCGACGTGCCGGCGGGGCAGGGTGCCGGCCTCGACCGTGTCGCCGTTGACGAGGTTGGTCAGGGTGACTTCGGCCGTTGGGATCAGCCACCAGCCATTTGTGGTGCGATAGCTGTCCTCGCCGAACTTGGGCAGTTGCCCGGTGCCATACATCATCTCGTCGCGCACCAGAACGGGGGTGAGGGTTTCCGCTAGCCCATGAGTTTCCACGTGGAAATCCAGCATGAACTGGGCAAGTGCCCGGTGCAGCCGGGCCATGGCCCCGGCCAGCACCACGAAGCGGCTGCCCGAGAGCTTGGCGGCCGTCTCGAAATCCATGCCGGGTTGGGCGGCGGGGATCTCGTAGTGCTCCAGCGGGGTGAAGTCGAAGCTGCGCGGGCTGCCGCAGCGCTTGATCTCGACGTTGTCGTCCTCGTCCGCGCCATCGGGGATGTCGTCATGGGGCAGATTGGGCAGACCCATCAGGAGGTCTTGCAGGCGGGCGTCCTCGGCCTTGGCCTCGTCCTGCAGGCGTGCGATATCGGCCTTCTTCTGCGAGACTTCCGCGCGCAGGCGCTCGAATTCCGCGTCATTGCCGGCGGCCTTGGCGGCGCCGATGGCCTTGGCGGCGGCGTTGGCCTCGGCCTGGGCGGTCTCGGCGGCCTGGATTTTCGCCCGGCGGGCCTCGTCGATGGCCAGGATCTCGGAGGAGACCGGTGCCACCCCGCGACGCGACAGGGCCGCGTCAAATGCGGCGGGGGTCTCTCGGATCGCGCGGATGTCATGCATGGGGGAGGTCCTTGGCCTGAGTCGTCGTCGGCGTGCTTATGCAACAGATTCGCGGGCAGGTGTAGGGTGGTTCACAGGCTGTCATCGATGCTGCCGTGCCGACCGGCGCTGTGGCCCGAAGTCCCGGGCGCGCGGGCTGGCCGGGTCTCCTGTGTCGCAGGGGGCGGCGGCCTGCCGGATAAGCTTGAGAGCCTCGGGCTGGAACAACTGGACCGGCCAGAACGGGCCAATCGCTGCGCCTGCACGCTATCGTTCGACCCGGCGCAAAGCCTTGGGGCATTTCCAGCGCCCTCCCGCAGGCCCAGATATGGACGCTTCAAGCGATCGCCGGACCCAGGGCCGTCGGGTTTGCGTCCCTGCCGCGCTCGCTTCGCGTTTGGTGGGGCTTTGTCTTCGTTTGGCGCGTGGGGACAGGGCCGGCCCGTGTCATTGATGCGCAACGTGACGGTCTTGCCCCCAAGCAAGTCGCAACGGCTTGGTTTTGTTAATTTTGGTAGGCCCGGAGGGAATACCATAGCGGAAAAAATATGAAATGAAATCAATGATTGGATGGACCACGGCGGGCGCAAATACGGTCTATGCAAATCAATGGGTTAGGACGGAGATGGACCACGCTCCACGGCGGCCATAAAGGCGATCGGATTGCATGGCCGGGTTCGCTCCGGTCTGTATCCGCGTAGAGGGCGCCGGATCGGGCAGATAAAAAAGGGCGATCAGCGTCGAGGGGTTTCTTGTTGAGATCCAAAAAGGGCTGGCCACCAGGGCCGCCCTTTTCACTTCAGGATCGCAAAGTCTCGAACATATCAAAAAGCTTCAGGCAAGCCGCAACAGAACGCGTACATCGGGCGCTACAACCGCACGGTTCGCGGCGAATGGCTGGGGCAATACATCTTTGAAACCATCGAGGAGGCACAGGACCAAGCAACCAAATGGCTCTGGACTTACAACAACGAGCGCCCCAACATGGGCATCGGCGGCATGACCCCCGCCATGAAACTGAGAGCAGCTGCGTGAATTCT
>NZ_JBKOTX010000236.1:0-7410 GCF_047086965.1 Roseovarius halophilus (ex Wu et al. 2025)
GGCGCTCGCCGGATCGAGCGTCGAGGCCGCCGCCGGGGCCGGGGCCATCGTTGAGGCCGCAGCCCGGCCGGCCGACTGGATCATGTCGGCCATTGTCGGCGCCGCGGGCTTGCCGCCGGGGCTGGCGGCGCTGGATCAGGGGAGCACGCTGGCGCTGGCCAACAAGGAATCGCTGGTCACCGCCGGTCCGCTGCTGCTGGGACAGGCGGCGCGCCGCGGTGCCACGGTCCTGCCCGTGGACAGCGAGCATTCGGCCATCTTCCAGGCGCTGGCGGGCGAGGATATCGCCACGGTCGAGCGCGTCATCATCACCGCCAGCGGCGGGGCCTTCCGGGATCGTCCGCCAAAGGATCTGGCACGGGTCACCGTTGCCGAGGCCTCGGCCCACCCCAACTGGGACATGGGCCAGCGGATCACCATCGACAGCGCCTCAATGTTCAACAAGGCCATGGAACTTATTGAAACGCATGAGTTCTTTGGCATCGCGCCCGACCGGATCGAGGCCATCGTCCACCCCGAGAGCCTGGTTCATGCACTGGTGGGCTTTACCGACGGGGCGCTGATGGCCCATGTCGGCCCTGCGGACATGCGCCATGCCATCGGCTATGCCCTGCACTGGCCCAACCGTGGCCCGGTCCCGGTCGAGCGGCTGGACCTTGCCCGCATCGGCCGGCTGAATTTCCGCGAAGCCTGCCCCGCGCGCTATCCGGCGCTGGCGCTGGCGCATCGGGTGATGGCCCAGGGCGGGCTGGCCGGGGCCCTGTTCAACGGCGCCAAGGAGGCCGCGCTGGATGCCTTCATCGCGGGCGAGATCGGGTTTCTGGACATGGCGCGCCTGGTCGAGGCGGTGCTCGACGAGACATTGTCCCGCGAGGGGCTGCAAAATGACACGATCACCCTAGATAGCGTGCAACACGCAGACGCGCTGGCCCGCCGCGCCGCCCGCGCCCGGATCGCGCAGTAGAAAAGAGCCTGACCTTGGATTTCACGAATTTCATCCCGAATTTCGGCAGCCCCGTACTGACCGTTCTAGCCTTCATCCTGGCGCTGTCCATCATCGTGGCGATCCATGAATACGGCCACTACATCGTTGGCCGCTGGTCGGGGATCGACGCCGAGGTCTTTTCCATCGGCTTCGGCCCGGTGATCTGGTCGGGCATGGACAAGCGCGGCACCCGCTGGCAGTTGGCGGCGCTGCCGCTGGGCGGCTACGTCAAGTTCCTGGGCGACGGCAACGCGGCCAGCGTCGGCGGCGACGGGGCCACGGAAAAGGCCCGAAACACCATGCTGGGCGCGCCGCTCTGGGCGCGCGCGGCGACAGTGGCCGCCGGGCCGGTGTTCAACTTCATCCTGTCGTTCTTCATCTTCGCCGCGCTGCTGGTCTCGCTTGGTCAGCCGATGACGCCGCTGACGGTCTCCAGCGTGCCGGACTGGCCCGAGAGCCGCGCCATGGAACTGGAGCCGGGCGATACCATCCTGACCATCGAGGGCCGGCCGCTGAACTACCCCGAGGGGTTCGGCGCGGCGCTGGAGGCTCTGCCATCGGTGGCCGCGCTCGCCTACGAGGTCCGGCGCGACGGGGCGCGCATGACCGTGCAGGGCCCGCATCCGGCGCCCTCACGGGTGCAGTCGATCACGCCGCGCTCGGCCGCGGATGATGCCGGGCTGCGCATCGGCGACCTGATCCTCGCGATGAACGAGACCCCGGTCTACAGCTTCATGGACATGGTCGATGTGGTGAATGCCACCGGCGGGGAACCGATCACCTTCGACGTCTGGCGCGAGGGCGAACGCCGCGAGGAGGTGCTGACCCCGCGCATGGTCGCCATCCCCCAGGAGGATGGCTCGATGCGCGACCAGCCCAAGATCGGCGTCGGCAACGGCGGGCTGTTCTTCGAACCCGAGACCATGTCCGTGGGCCTTTGGGAGTCCGTGAAACTGGGCGCACAGCAGGTCTGGTTCATCATCGCGCAGTCGCTGAACGGGATGTGGCATATCATTTCGGGGGCGATTTCCACCTGTAACCTGTCCGGCCCGGTGGGCATCGCGGAAACCGCCGGGTCCATGGCCAGCCAGGGGGCGGAATCCTTCATCACCTTCATCGCGGTGATGTCCACGGCGATCGGTCTGCTCAACCTGTTCCCGATCCCGGTTCTGGACGGCGGGCACCTGGTGTTCCATGCATGGGAAGCGGTGACCGGCAAGCCGCCCAGCGATGGCGCGCTGCGGGTTCTCATGGCGATCGGGCTTTCTCTGATCGGCACGCTGATGATTTTCGCGATCGCCAACGACCTGTTCCTGTGCCCCTGAGTTTCCCCGGGAGTGCCTTCATTCGGTCATGATCGCCGTCGAACCTGTCGGCATTGACGCGAAAGGAGGGGCCCATGCGGACGCTCACTGAAGGATATCACGGCATTTCCCTGCTGTTCGATCTCAACCGGGATCGAGTTTTCTATCTCGGTGCCCTCGCGGCCGCGCTGATGCTGGGGGCCTGGGTCGGCAGTGCACCCTAGCACCGGGTGCCCCGGGACGGGGACGCCAGCATGGCGGGGTCGGATGCTGCATGGGTAACGCGATCCAACTGTCGACGACCGCGGCGTCCCGAACCTGTGCTTTGACAAGCGCGATGCCGGGGGATAGACCATCCGCATCTGGGATGTCTGAACGAGCATATAACATGAGCAGTCTTGCCGCGCGCGTGCCGACGCGTTCTTCCGGGTCTTTCCGGGGACCCATCCGGGCCCTTGGCCTCGTATGCGTCGTGGTGCTTATGGCGCTGCCGGCGGGCATGGCCCGCGCACAGAGCTACAGTTTCAGCAATGTTCAGGTTGAGGGCAACCAGCGCATCGAGACCGCCACGATCCTGAGCTTCCTGGGCTTTGGCCAGGGCGAGACGGTCTCGGCGGGCGAGGTGAACGACGCCGCCCAGCGCATTCGGGACACCGGCCTTTTCGAGACGGTCTCCGTCACCCCGCGCGGCGGAACGCTTGTGATTGCCGTGGACGAGAATCCCACCGTCAACCGCATCAATTTCGAGGGCAATTCCAGGCTTGGGGACGAGGAACTTGCCCCGCTGGTGCGCACGCAGGCGCGCCGGGTCTATTCCCCCTCGCAGGCCGAGGCCGACACCGCGCGAATCGTCGAGGCCTATGCCGAGCAGGGCCGCATCAACGCCAGCGTCACGCCGCGCATCATCCGGCGCAGCGACAACCGCGTGGACCTGGTCTTCGAGATTTCCGAGGGCGGCGTCAGCGAGGTGGAGCGGATCAGCTTCGTCGGCAACCGCACCTATTCCGACCGGCGCCTGCGCCGCGTGCTGGAAACCAAGCAGGCCGGCCTGCTGCGCGCGATCATCCAGAACGACACCTTCGTTTCGGATCGAATCGAATTCGACCGCCAGGTGCTGACCGATTTCTACCGCTCGCGCGGCTACGTGGATTTCGAGGTTCTCAACGTCGACGCGGCGCTGACCCGTGCCCGCGACGCCTACCTGATCACCTTCAACGTGCAGGAAGGCCAGAAGTTCCGCGTGGGCGACGTGCAGGTCACGTCCGAGGTGCCCGAGGCCGACCCGGCAATGTTCGAACAGGCCCTGAAGCTGCGTTCCGGTGTGGTCTATTCGCCCACGCTGATCGAACGCGACATCGCGCGGCTGGAACGCCTAGCCATCCGCGAGGGGCTGAACCTGGTCCGCGCGGACCCGCGCATCTCGCGCAATGACCGCGCGCTGACGCTGGACGTGAATTTCGCGCTGACCCGCGGCGAACGCATCTTCGTCGAGCGGATCGACATCGAGGGCAACAGCACCACGCTCGACCGGGTGATCCGCTCGCAGTTCGACGTGGTCGAGGGCGACCCCTTCAACCCGCGCCAGATCCGCCAGAGCGCCGAACGCATCCGCGCCCTGGGCTTTTTCTCCAACGTGGACGTGAACACCCGCGAGGGATCGAACCCCGACCAGGTCGTTGTTGATGTGGACGTGGACGAAGGCCCTACCGGCTCGCTGTCCTTCGGCGGCAATTATTCGACGGACAACGGGTTCTCGCTGCTGGCCTCCTACAATCAGCGCAACCTGCTGGGCCGCGGGCAGGCGCTGGCCTTCGACCTGCAGTGGTCGGAAGACGCCCAGAACCTGAGCCTCGATTTCACCGAGCCGCGCCTGCTGGGCCGCGACCTGCGCTTCGGCTTTTCGGTCGATTACCGCCAGACCGACAACCAGGGGTCCACGCTTTACGACACGCGGAATTTCGGCCTGCGCCCGTCGCTGAACTTCCCGGTCAGCGAGAACGGCCGCCTGACGGTCTACTACGAATACGACTACACCGACCTGTTCAACATCGACTCGAACTCAACCTACATCGAGGATGACAAGGGGTCGGTCGGCACCAACAGCCTCGGCTATACCTACAGCTTCGACACGCGCCGCACCGGGCTCAACCCGACGGCCGGCGTGCTGCTGCGTTTCGGCCAGCAGTTCGGCTTTGGCGACAACACCTTCATCAAGACATCGGCGCGGGCGACCGCGCAAACCCTTGTCCTCAACGAGGAGGTGACGCTGCGCGCCACACTCGAGGGCGGGGCGCTGGCCTACAACGACGGCCAAAGCCGGATCACCGACCGTTACTTCCTGGGCAGCCGCATGATGCGTGGCTTCGAGCCGGGTGGCATCGGCCCGCGTGATGCCGCTGAAGGCGATGCCTTGGGGGGTAACTACTTTGCCGTCGCGCGGCTCGAGGCCGAATTCTCCTTGGGCCTGCCCGAGGAATACGGGATCTCCGGTGGTGTCTTCCTCGACCACGGGTCGGTCTGGGACATCGGACGCGACTTTGCTCCGGGTGAGGTCGAGTATAATGACTTCACGCCCCGCACCGTGGCCGGGGTCTCGATCTTCTGGACCACGCCCATCGGGCCGCTGCGGTTCAACTTCTCCGAGCCGATCGACGTGCAGCCCGAAGACAAGACCCAGGGCTTTGACCTGACCATCTCGACGGAGTTCTGATGCCCCGCGCCACGCGCTGGCTGGCAATCCTGACGCTGGCGCTGCTGGGGCAGGGCGCCATGGCGCAAGACGGGGCCGAAGTGCCCCAGGGCGGGGATTTCCCTGTCGCCACGACGGACACGCCGATCCTGACCATCGACCTGGAACAGTTGTTCCAGGAGTCCCAGTTCGGCAAGGCCGTGGTCGAGGATTACAACGCCGAGCGCCGCGCCCTGGCCAACGAGAACCGCAATATCGCCGAGGATCTGCGCGCCGAGGAACTGGATCTGACCGAGCGCCGCCCCGACATGGACCCGGAGGTCTTTCGTGAAGAGGCCGCCGCCTTCGATGAGAAGGCCCGGGGCATCCGCAACGCCCAGGACGCCAAGGAGACCGCGATCGAGGAAAGCCTGGAGCGCGCCCAGGACGACTTCGTCCGGGTCATCCAGCCGATCCTGGGCGAGATCCTGACCGACCGCGGCGCCTCGGTCATCATGCATCAGCAGTCGGTGCTGCTCTCGCTTGACCGGATCGACATCACCGAGGCCGCCATTGCCCGCATCGACGATCAGATCGGCGACGGTGCCGCCTTCCGGCAGGACTGAGCCCGCTTGCCCCGCCCCGGCCCAGTTGCTAACCCCTCTCAGGCCATCCTGCAGGAGTTCCCATGACCGAGCCCGTGACAACCGCCGACATCCAGCTGATCCAGCGCATCCTGCCGCATCGCTATCCCTTCCTTCTGGTCGACAAGGTGGTGGATATCGCGGGCACCACGTCGGCCCGCGGACTCAAGAATGTCACCATGAACGAGCCGCATTTCCAGGGCCATTTTCCGGGCACGCCGATCATGCCCGGCGTGACCATCATCGAGGCCATGGCCCAGACCGCCGCCGTCATGGTGGGCAGCACCCTGGGCCTGGCCGACAAGAACATGCTGATCTACTTCATGGGAATCGACAACGCCAAGTTCCGCCGCAAGGTCGTCCCCGGCGACGTGCTGGAGATGCAGGTCGAGACCACGCGCGGCAAGCCCGGCGGCAAGGTCTGGAAGTTCAAGGGCGTCGCCACGGTCGAGGACGAGATGGCCGCCGAGGCCGATTTCACCGCCATGATGGACCTGTCCGGGTGAGCACCGACATTCATCCCAGCGCCATCGTCGAGCCCGGCGCCGAGCTCGGCGCGGGCTGCCGTGTCGGGCCCTTCTGCATGGTCGGCCCGCAGGTCCGGCTGGGCGACGGGGTCGCGCTCAAGTCCCATGTCGTGGTCACCGGCGACACCCATGTCGGCGCGGGCACGACGATTTTTCCCTTCTCGGTGATCGGCGAGATCCCCCAGGACCTCAAGTTCGGCGGCGAAGAGACCCGGCTGCGCATCGGCGCGCGCAACCGCATCCGCGAGCATGTCACCATGAACAGCGGTACCGCCGGCGGCGGCGGCGTGACGCGGGTGGGCGACGACGGCCTGTTCATGGCCGGGTGCCACATCGCCCATGACGCGCAGATCGGCGACAACGTGATCATCGTCAACCAGAGCGCCATCGCCGGGCATGTCGTCATCGAGGATGACGTGATCGTCGGCGGGCTCTGCGGCGTGCATCAGTTCGTGCGCATCGGCAAGGGCGCCATCATCGGCGCGCTGTCCATGGTGGCCAATGACGTGATCCCGCATGGCCTCGTGCAGGGGCCGCGCGGGGCGCTGGACGGGCTCAACCTCGTGGGGCTCAAGCGCCGGGGGGTGAACCGTGCGGACATCACCGCGCTGCGGGCCGCATTCCAAACGCTGCGCGACGGCGAGGGCAGCTTCATGGACCGGGCCCGGCGCCTGTCGGAAGAAAGCGACAGTGCCTATGTGGCCGAGATGGTCGCCTTCATCCTGGGCGAGAGCGACCGCAACTTCCTGACGCCCTGATGCTGGCGCTGGTCGCAGGGCAGGGCGGTCTGCCGCCCCACCTGGCCCGGGTGCTGGCCGATCGCAGCGAACCGCCCCTGATCTGCGAAATGGCGCCGTTTTCCTCCGAGGTGGCGGGCGATTTCCAGCGCCTGAGCTTTCGATTGGAAACCCTGGGCCGTTTTCTTGCCACGCTGGTGGAGCGCGGCGTGACGCAGGTCTGCCTGGCTGGGGCGGTGCGGCGTCCAGAGGTGGACCCCACGCGCATCGACGCCCTGACCGCACCGCTTGTGCCGCGCCTGACGGCGGCCATGGCCCTGGGCGACGACGGTACCCTGCGCGAGATCATCGCGATCATAGAGGACCACGGGCTGGCGGTGGTCGGCGCGCATCAGGTCGATCCCGATCTGGTCCCGCCCGAGGGCCTGGTCTGCGGCACCCTGCCCGCGGGGATCGAGGCAGATCAGGCCGCCGCCCGCGCCGCGCTTGCCGAGATGGGCCGCGCTGACATGGTCGAGGCCCGGTGGGGGCCGACGGCCGCGCTC
>NZ_JBKOTX010000237.1:0-7376 GCF_047086965.1 Roseovarius halophilus (ex Wu et al. 2025)
GGCCGAGCAAAAAGCCCTTGAACCCGAAGCCGTCACGGAGGTTAAAATGGCGGCCTAACCAGCGCAACGCGCTGTCTCAGAACCGTGCCCCGGTACAACGACTTCCTTGATCTCGGGGGAATATCGGCTGGCTGTGGCAGACGCGCTCTCGTTTGCCTCCGCCCGCCTTACATGCGTGTCCGCGGCCAAACCAACGGTCCCGATCGGGTCCGCGAGTTCCGTCTTTCGACGGTCCAGCTGTTCCCTTGCGACCGCCGCCCCCTTGAGCGCTTCGCGGGTGTAGAGCATTTCGTCCAACTCAGCGGTTGGCACGTGGTCGACGACGTCGGCCGGCTCCGGTGCCGAATGGGTCTTGTCGCGATAATAAGTGGTACTGAAGGCATAGAGCGCCTCGGCGACCATGGCCATGTCGCGCGGCTGGAACCCCGCGTCGCGCAAATGGTCCATGTCCTCGGGTAAAAGCTCGGCCCCGGGGCCGCGGCTTGACAAGAGGCGCAGGGCGTAAGCCTCGGCCCGGTCGCGCATCCAGCGCGCGCGCCATTCGAGGCTGGACGCGGGCGGCGCCTCAAACAGGCGCGCCTCTTCGATCCGGGCGACTTCGGCCTGAACCACCGACTCGAGATACTGTCGCAGATGCGCGCGGGTGAGAGACGTATATGTCATGCCCTCGATCATGTCGTCGAAGGCGGCTGACACAAGCGGTGCCCGGCGCGCGGCTGTGGACAAGTCCCGCGTTCCCAGGGAAACTTGGACGATCACGCCGTTATTTTTTGTGGATAACCCATCGCTCTTGCTTTGCAGCGCCCGTTTCGGGATGCGGCGGCGCCAGATGTAGCTGGCCCCGCGGCGGGTCACATGTGTCATCACTCCCATGGTCAGCCCCTTTGCAGAGCCGCGCCGAGAAGAAAATTTCGCGCCGCCGGGAGCGTGCGGCCCCCCGCGTGTCGCAGGCGTGTGTTGCACCCATGTGTCGCAGTGGCGCGACACGGGGGTGAATCCGCAAAACAATTCGCGGAAAAACGACTATTATCAGTGACTTAAAGGAGAGCTGGCTGGGGTGGCAGGATTCGAACCTGCGGTACACGGTACCAAAAACCGCTGCCTTACCACTTGGCTACACCCCAGCAGCGCCGCGGGTGATACGCCGAAGACTCTGGGTGATCAAGCCCCCAATGTGCCGTTTTGTGCCATTCTTTCGCGGTGCCTCACTCGAGGGGGCTCTGGGCGGCGCGATGTGCCTGATCGGCCGCCGCGCGCCGGTCAGTTCGTCTGTTTGCCAGTGCGGCAGGGCCCGAACGGTGGGATGCAAATCAGGCTGCGCGCTTTGCGCGAGGTATCCGCCCGAACGACCCAAGGGGCGGCGCTGCGTGAGCACAGAGGGGAATGGCCAGTGCCGGCGTGGGACACCGCCCGGGTCATTCGTGGCCGGAGGTGCTTTCCGCCTGGGCCAACGTAAAAACGGGACCCGGCGGGGGTCCCGTTGTTCTGCGCCCGGCCGGGCGTCGCGCGGACGGGGTCAGTCTTCGTCGCTGTCCTGTGCCGAGGCGGGAACCTCATCGGCGGCAGCCTCGGCTGCGGCCTCGTCGTCCTCTTCATCGGCGGCGGCAAGGCTCGACGGCGCCTGGACGTTGGCGATGACGAAATCGCGGTCGATGGTCGGCTTGGCCCCCTTGGGCAGGTCGATCGAGGTGATGGTGATCGTGTCGCCCATTTCCAGCCCCGCGACCGAGGCGGTCAGCTTCTCGGGGATGTCGCCGGCGGTCACGATCAGTTCGACCTCGGGGCGGACAACGGTCAGGATACCGCCCTTCTTGAGGCCGGGGCAATCGTCCTCGCCCTCGAACTCGACGGGAATGAACAGGTTGATCTTGGTCGACCTCTTCAGGCGCAGCAGGTCCAGGTGCGTCGGCAGGTCCTTGACCACGTCGCGCTGGACGTTGCGGCAGATCACGCGCACGTCCTCGTGCCCCTCGACCTTGAGGTTGAACAGCGTCGACAGGAATCGCCCCTCGCGCAGCCGCTTGATGAGGGCGTTGAAGGGGATGTTGATCGGCAGCGGGTCGGCCTCGCCGCCGTAGACGATGCCGGGCACCATGTGGTCGCGGCGAGCCTGACGGGCCGCCCCCTTGCCGGTGCCTTTGCGTTCATGTGCGACAAGATTGGGAATCTCACCAGCCATAGGTCTGTCCTTTCAATTCGCGCACCCCGCGGTCTTGTCGGGGCCCACTTTGCCATGAGAGGGCCGCCCTGACCGGCAGGATGACCCGATGAAGTGGGGCGTATAGGACGCTTTGCCCCGCTTGAAAAGGGCAACCGGCCCGGCGCGTGCAGAAATCGCAACGTGTGGGCCTTGCCGGCCCCGCGCGCCTGTGGTCAGTGCGGTACATGTCGATCCTGCACGCCATGAAACTTTCCCGCGCGCCCGGGTCCGCCTTTCTGGCGCTGGGCCTGTTCTGGGGCGGTTTCGCCGCGCAGGTGCCCACGCTCAAGGCGGGGCTGGGGGCCTCGGACGGTCTTTTCGGCACGCTGCTTCTGGGATCGGCCTTGGGCTTGGTGACGGCCATGCTGGTCGCGCCACGGGTCGATGCCCACCTTGGCGCACGCAGCATGCAGACGGCGGCCCTGCTCGTGGCGCTGGCCATGCTGTTGCCCGGCCTTGTCACCGGGCCGGCGGCCTTTTTTCTGGCCATGGTGCTGCTGGGGCTGTCCTCGGGCCTGCTGGACGTGCTGATGAACACCCGGGTCAGCGATCTGGAGGCGAAGACGGGCCAGCCGCTGATGAACGCCAATCATGCGCTCTTTTCGGTGGGCTACGCGACCGGCGCGGTGCTGGCCGGGCTGGGGCGCGAGGCGGGCCTGCCGGCGCTGGTCATCTTTGCCGGGATCGCCGCCATCATGTCGCTGATGGTTCTGCGGCTGCGGATGGCCCCCGCCTCCGAGCCGGGCACGGACCCGGATGGTACGCACTCGCCGCTGGGTCCGGTGGTGCTCTGCGGGCTCGTGGTGCTTGTGGCCTTCGGCGCCGAATCCACGGTCGAGGCTTGGTCGGCTCTGCATATCGAGCGCACGCTGGCGGGCGGCGCGGCCGAGGGCGCCATGGGCCCCGCGACCCTGGGTCTGACCATGGCCTTCGGCCGCTTCGCAGGGCAGGCGGTGTCGCAGCGCTTCGAGGAAACACGGGTCATCATCATGGCGGGCTGTGTCGCTGCCGCGGGGGCTGTCATCGCCGCCGCCGCGCCGACGCCGGTCGTGGCCTACCTGGGCTTCGGAATTCTTGGATTGGGCGTGTCGGTGATCGGGCCGTTGGCGCTGGGCCTGGTGGGCAGGCTTGTCACCGCGCGCCAGCGGTCTCGCGCCATCTCGCGCGTCGCGATCATCGGCTTTTCGTCGTTCTTCTTCGCGCCGGTCCTGATGGGCTGGTCGAGCGAGCTCTGGGGCCTCCGCGTGGCCTTTGCCGGGGTGGCCGGGACGCTGCTGATGGCGGTGCCGCTGGCGCTCATGATCCGGGGTCTGCAGGCCCGTCGGACCACCCGTGCCGCGTGATCACTGCCAGCGGCCCTCGAAATCTTCGGGCACCATCAGGATATCGCGGTCCAGCGTGGTCACATCGCGCCGCCCGCACAGCCCCATGGAGACGTCCAGTTCCTTGTGGACAACCTCCAGCGCGCGGGTCACGCCGGCCTCGCCCATGGCGCCCAGGCCGTTGACATAGGCGCGGCCGATGTAGGTGCCCTTGGCCCCCATGGCCAGCGCCTTGAGCACGTCCTGCCCCGAGCGGATGCCGCTGTCGAGATGCACCTCGATCCGGTCGCCCACGGCGTCGAGAATCGCGGGCAGGGCGCGGATGGAACTGAGCGCCCCGTCCAGCTGCCGCCCGCCATGGTTCGAGACGATGATCGCGTCGGCCCCCACGTTCAGCGCCTCTATTGCGTCGCGCGGGTCCATGATGCCCTTGATGATGAGGGGGCCATCCCACATCTTGCGGAACTGGCGGATGCGATCCCAGTCCAGCGCCTGGTCAAAGGCCTCGGCCGTCCAGGTGGCCAGGGATGAGCCATCCGTCACCCCCTTTGCATGGCCAATGACATTTCCGAAAAAGCGCCGCTTCGTGCCCAGCATGCCAAGCCCCCAGCGCAGCTTGGTCATCATGTCGGCCACGGATTTCACCGTCAGCTTGGGCGGGGCCGAAAGCCCGTTCTTGAGGTCCTTGTGCCGCTGGCCCAGCAATTGCAGATCGACGGTGATCACGGCGGCGGAACACTTGGCCGCCTTGGCCCGGTCGAACAGCCGCTGCATGAAGTCGTCGTCCTTGAGGGTGTAGACCTGCATCCAGAAGGGTTTTTCGGTGTTCTCGGCCACGTCCTCGATCGAGCAGATCGACAGGGTCGAGAGGGTGAAGGGGACACCGAACTTTTCAGCCGCCTGGGCCGCCTTGATCTCGCCATCCGCCGATTGCATGCCGGTCAGGCCCACCGGGGCCAAGCCCACGGGCATGGCAACTTCCTGCCCGATCATCTGGCTGGCCGTGCTGCGGCCGGTCATATCCTTGGCGACGCGCTGGCGCAGGTAGATCCGGTCGAAATCCGAGGTGTTCTCGCGAAATGTCTGTTCGCTCCAGCTGCCCGATTCCGCGTAGTCGTAGAACATCTTGGGCGTGCGGCGCTTGTGAAGGCGCTTGAGGTCCTCGATGCAGGTGATCACGGGCATGGCGGTGCCTTTGGTCCATATTAGTTAGATTCTCTTACCAATACGGTCACGGTCCCGCAATGACAAAGCCCGGTTCCTCGGGCGACAGTCGCCCGGACGTCGATGCCGCCATGTCGGGGCTCAGGCGGAATGCGCCCCGTCGGCAAGGGTTTTGACGAAGGCCAGGATGTCGGCCACGCTGTCGCCCCGCGCGATGCGTTCGACGATGGCCGAACCCACGACCGCGCCATCGGCGACCTCGGCGATGGCCCTGGAGCGCTCCGGCGTCTTGATCCCGAAGCCCACGATGATCGGCAGGTCGGTCTTCGCCTCGATACGCCGTACCTCGGGGCCGACATCGCCCGCCTCGGCATCGGCGGCGCCCGTGATCCCGGTGATCGAGACGTAGTAGAGAAAGCCCGAGGTGTTCGTCAGCACCTTGGGCAGGCGCTTGTCGTCGGTCGTGGGCGTGGCCAGGCGGATGAAGTTCAGCCCGGCCTTTTGCGCCGGAATGCAGAGCTCGTCATCTTCCTCGGGCGGCAGGTCCACGACGATCAAGCCGTCGATCCCGGCCTCTTTCGCCTCCGTCAGGAACCGGCCCACCCCGCGCGAATAGATCGGGTTGTAATAGCCCATCAGCACGATCGGTGTGGTGTCATCCGATTTGCGCAACTCGCGGGCGATCTGCAGTGTCCTGTCCAGGGTCTGGCCGCCCTCCAGCGCGCGCTGCCCGGCCAGCTGGATCGTCGGGCCATCGGCCATGGGATCTGTGAAGGGCTGGCCCAGCTCGATGATGTCGACCCCGGCCCCGGGCAGGCCCTTCACGATGTCCAGCGAGGTTTCGTAGTCCGGATCCCCAGCCATGACATAGGCGACGAAGGCCTTGCGGCCGGCGGCGCGCAGGTCCGCGAATTTGGCGTCGATGCGGGTCATGGGAGGTCCTTTCCACTGCGTCGCCCCGATGTGCGGCAATTCGGGGTGGAGATCAAGCGCACTGCGCGCGGCGCCGGTCTTGCAGGCCCGCGTCCCAGGCCCTATGAGGCGCCAAAGGCCAACCGGAAGGAGCGCGACATGGGGTTCAAGATGGGTATCGTCGGGCTGCCGAACGTGGGCAAGTCGACGCTGTTCAACGCGCTTACGCGGACCGCGGCCGCGCAGGCCGCCAATTTCCCGTTCTGCACAATCGATCCCAACGTGGGCGAGGTCAACGTGCCCGACGCGCGGCTCGACACCCTCGCCGAGATCGCCAGGTCGAAGCAGATCATCCCCACCCGCATGACCTTCGTCGATATCGCGGGCCTGGTGCAGGGCGCGAGCAAGGGCGAGGGGCTGGGCAACCAGTTCCTGGCCAACATACGCGAGGTCGACGCCATCGCCCATGTGCTGCGCTGCTTCGAGGATGGCGACGTCACTCATGTTGACGGCCGGGTCGATCCTGTGGCCGATGCCGAGGTCATCGAGACCGAGCTGATGCTGTCGGACCTCGAAAGCATCGAGAAACGCCGCGCCGGTCTGCAGCGCAAGCTCAAGGGCAACGACAAGGAGGCCCAGCAGCAGGACCGCCTGCTCGCCGCCGCGCAGGCCATGCTGGAAGAGGGCAAACCGGCCCGCCTTGTCGAGGTTGATGCAGAGGACGCCAAGGCCTGGACGGGGCTGCAACTGCTGACCACCAAGCCGGTGCTCTATGTCTGCAACGTGGGTGAGGCGGATGCGGCCACCGGCAATGCCCATTCAGCCGCCGCGGCCGAAATGGCCGCCGCGCAGGGCAATGCCCATGTGATCATCTCGGCCCAGATCGAGGAAGAGATCAGCCAGTTGGACGCCGAGGAGGCCGCCATGTTCCTGGGCGAGATGGGCCTGGACGAAGCCGGGCTCGACCGGCTGATCAAGGCGGGCTACGAGTTGCTGCAGCTTGAGACCTATTTCACCGTTGGCCCGAAAGAGGCCCGCGCCTGGACGGTCCCGGTGGGGACCACGGCCCCCAAGGCCGCCGGCGTGATCCACGGCGATTTCGAAAAAGGCTTCATCCGCGCGGAAACCATCGCCTATGACGATTTCGCTGCCCTGGGTGGTGAACAGCCCGCGAAAGAGGCCGGCAAGATGCGCGCCGAGGGCAAGGGTTATGTCGTCCGCGACGGCGACGTGCTGCACTTTTTGCACAACACCTGACCCTGGGGCGCCGCGCCCGGACGCGGCCCGCCCCGGGTGGACGCGCGCCGCGTCATCACGCGGGACTGGGGCAGGCGGTGCACCTGCCTGAGACAGCACCTGCTGATTATTGAGCGAATGGGTGTCCGCGGTACGACGGCCTCGGTGTCGACAGGCAGGCCGCCGCGACGATTCGGCCAGCACAACATCCTGAAAGACTGTGCAAACCCATCGGCACAATTGTCACGTTTCCGACCCGCGGCCCCATGCGCCCGCCTTCTGTCGGCGGAAAGCCCGGGAGATTTTCCGTCGTGGTCCTGACAGGCGCGTCTTGATCAGACTTGCAAGACTGTGTTTAGTTTCTATTGTAGAAATACTTTAGTGTGCCGGATTACGGCTGAAAGGATCCAATGCTGGAATTGGCATCGAGAGTTGGGCGTTGGTGAGAACGGCGGTGCAAAACTAGACCACGGTAGCGCCGCCATATTGGCGGTGCGGGCGGCGTAAAAGTCGTCCACTTTTTCCCTTCTTGTGGCAGCAGG
>NZ_JBKOTX010000238.1:0-7276 GCF_047086965.1 Roseovarius halophilus (ex Wu et al. 2025)
GCCGAGGCGCCCAAGCCTACGCCCGAACCGGAACCGGCCCCCGTCGAGGCCGCGCCGGAACCGGCCGCCGAGGCCGAGGCCGCCCCGGACCCGGAAAAGGCCGAAACGGCCCCCGGGAAACCGGCTACGCCCAAGCGGCGCGGCTGGTGGGCCCTGGGCCGCTAACACGCTGACACCACCAGAGAATCGCCGTGCCCCATCGGGCGCGGCGGTTTTGCATGCGGGGTCAGGGGCGCGGGCCGCGTTCGATCAGATAGATCTGGTGGCCATCGCATTCGCCCTGCTCAAGCAACACGTGCCCGGCCTCCTGGCAGAAATGCGGGATGTCGATCACCGCGACGGGGTCGTCGGCCAGCACCCGCAGCCGCGCGCCCGGCGCCATGGTGCGCAGCAGCTTGCCGGCCCGCAGGACGGGCAGGGGACATTTCAGCCCGCGGGCATCCAGGGGGGTCTCGGTGCGCATGCCCGGCCTCATGTGCCAATCCGCCCGGCTTGTCCAGTTCTGCGCGACTGACGCCCCTGTGACAAAGAGTGGCGTGACCTTTGCCCGCGCAATCGCTATCTGGGGGAAAACGGATCAGAGGGTGCCATGTTCGCCGCCGAGACCTTTCTAGACGCCTCGCTCCTGCCCGCGCTGCTGATTGCAATGTCCGCCGGGGTGTTGTCGTTCCTCAGCCCCTGCGTGCTGCCCATCGTTCCGCCCTATCTGGCCTACATGGGCGGCGTCAGCCTCTCGGACATGGGCGAGGGCGACGCCGCCTCGCGGCGCAAGGCGTTGGGCGCAGCGCTGTTTTTCGTGCTGGGCCTGTCGACCATCTTCCTGCTGCTCGGGGCGGCAGCTTCGGGGCTGGGGCGGATGCTGCTGGCCTACCAGGACTGGATGCTGACCATCGCCGGGGTGGTGATCATCGGCTTTGGCCTGCATTTCCTCGGGCTCTACCGGGTGGCCTTCATGGACCGCGAGATGCGCGTGGACGCCGGCGACCGGGGCGGCTCGGCTGTGGGCGCCTATGTGCTCGGGCTGGCCTTCGCCTTTGGCTGGACGCCCTGCCTTGGCCCGATCCTGGGCGCGATCCTGGGGCTGGCGGCAACCGAGGCCGATATCGGGCGTGGTGTGACGATGCTGGCGGCATACGCGGTGGGCCTGGGGATTCCCTTCCTGCTGGTCGCGGCGTATTTTCCCCGCCTGACCGGTGTCATGGGCTGGATGAAACGCCACATGGGCACGATCGAGAAGACCTCGGGCGGCTTGCTGGTGCTGGTGGGCGTGATGATGATCACCGGTCAGTTCACCGCCTTCAGTTACTGGCTGCTGGAGGCCTTCCCGGCGCTGGCCACCCTTGGCTGAGACCCGATGCCGGGCGGGCTGCCTTTTGCCTCAAACGGCTCCGCCTCGCGAGTTTTGCGCGCCCTTATCCTCGCCGGTGATCGCGGCTAGTCTGGCCGGGCCGTCAGCAAGAGCATGCCCCATGGCCAGAGATTCGCATCGCGACGTCGCACGCCGCCGGGTGTTCTACATCCCCGGCTACGACCCGATTCACCCGCGCCGGTATCGCGAGCTTTACCGCCGCGAAGCCGCCGCCCAGGGGGCGATGTCCGATTACGCGGTCTCGATCGCGCCCCGCTCGGGCGGCAAGACCTTCGGCTGGAGCGCCGAGAGCCGGATCGACGGCAAGCGGACCGAGGCGCGGATCGACGTGCTGGTCTGGTCGGACATCGTGCGCGGCTCCATGGGCAAGTCCATCGCGGCGACCTACGGCCAGTTGGTGCGGACGGCCTGGGCCTATATCGGCACCGGTGCGCTGTGGCGGCTCATGCGGCTGCGCAAGGGGCCGGTGATCGCCGCGCTCTACCCCGTCGGCATGCTGATCGTGCAGGCGCTGCTGGCGCTGCTGGCCGCGGTCCTGGCCGCCCGGGCCCTGTCATTAGGCCTGACCGCGGGGGGTGCGGCCTTTACCGCGTCGCCGGTGGATGACACCGTGCAAGCTGTCGCGCGGGTTGTCCTGACCTGGGCGCTCGGGGGGGTGGTGGCCTGGCGCGTGCTGACCTGGTTCAAGCAGCAAGACGGGCGGTTCTTTGCTTACTACCTGATGCACGACTATGCCTTCTCGGCGCGCTGGATGGGCGCCGACCCGCCCGAGCTGGAGGCGCGCATGGCCGACTTTCGTGCCACCATCGCCCAGGCCCTGAACGACCCGGTCGACGAGGTGCTGGTGGTCGGGCATTCCTCGGGCGCGCATCTGGCCATCTCGGTGCTGGCGGACCTGATCCGCGCGGGCGAGGTGCCCGGGGATGGTCCCGCGCTGGCCTTTCTCAGTTTGGGACAGGTTGTACCCATGGTGTCTTTCCTGCCCCGCGCCGAGCGCCTGCGCACCGACCTGCATTTCCTGTCGCAACGCAGCGAGCTGACCTGGGTGGACGTGACCGCCCCGGGCGACGTTTGCGCCTTTGCCCTGTGCGATCCGGTGGCGGTGTCCGGCGTCGCCCCTGAGACGGGCAAGCGTTGGCCGCTGGTGCTCTCGGCCGCCTTCACGCAGACCCTCTCGCCGGCGCGCTGGAAGGCCTTGCGCTGGCGCTTCTTCCGGCTGCATTTCCAGTATCTTTGCGCCTTCGACCGGCCGGGCGACTACGACTATTTCCGAATCACGGCCGGGCCTTGGACCCTGGCGCGGCGTTTCGAGGGCCGCGCCCCGTCGAAATCGCGCATTGACCTGCCGGCCTCGAAATACACAAGCATGACCCATGACGCCGATTCCTCCGAAACCGCCCGCTCGGCCTGAGCGGGTCTCGCTCTGGCGCCACATGCGCCTGTTTCGTGCCGATATCCTGTCGGGGCAGCCGGCCAAGCTCTACCGCGCCTGGATGGCCGAGTTCCGAACGCCCTTCTTCCGGTCCTATCTCGCCAATGATCCGGCGCTGGTGCGGCGCGTGCTCAAGGACCGGCCCGACGACTTCCCCAAGTCCGACCGCATTGGCGCAGGGCTGCGCCCCCTGCTGGGCGAGAGCGTGTTCCTGACCAACGGCGCGACCTGGAAACGCCAGCGCCGCATCATCGACCCGGCCTTCGAGGGCGGACGGCTGCGCGACACCTTTCCGGCCATCTGGGCGGCGGGCGAGGCGGCGGTGGACCGCTTCGGCCGGGCGGGGCAAGACGGCCCCTTCGACGTTGAACCCGAGACCAGCCATGCCGCCGCCGACGTGATCTTTCGCACGCTGTTTTCCATCCCCATCGAGCACGAGGTGGCGCGGCAGGTCTTCGACCAGTTCAAGGCGCATCAACGCACGCAGCCGATCCTGAACCTGGCCGCCTTCCTGCGGGTGCCGCGCTGGATGCCGCGCTTTTTCAAGCGCGAGACCCGGCGCACCGCGCGCGAGATTCGCGCCCTCATCACCCGTCTGACCGAGGATCGCATGGCGCAGATCGCGGCAGGCACCGCCCCCGACGATCTGGCCACCAAGATCATGACCACCGCCGATCCGGAGACCGGCGACCGTTTCGGCACCGAGGAAATGGTCGACCAGGTGGCAATCTTCTTTCTGGCAGGCCACGAGACCAGCGCCAGTGCCCTGGCCTGGACGCTCTACCTCCTGGCGCTTTATCCCGCGTGGCAGGACAGGGTCGCCGAAGAGGCGCGCGCGCTGGACGGGGGCTGTGATTTTCGGGTGATGTCGCAGTTGAAGATCAGCCGCGACGTTTTCCGCGAGGCGCTGCGGCTCTATCCGCCGGTGCCCATGATGGTGCGCGAGACCTGCAAGGCCGAAGCCATGCGCGACCGTACCGCGCCGAGGGGCAGCCAGGTCGTGCTTTCGCCCTGGCACCTGCACCGGCACACCCGGCTGTGGGACAATCCCGACGGGTTCGATCCCACCCGCTGGGACACCGAGAACGGCAAGGCCTGCCAGCGCGATGCCTATATCCCCTTCTCGGCGGGGCCGCGGGTCTGTACCGGGGCGGGCTTCGCGATGGTGGAAGGAACGCTGCTGCTGTCCATGCTGTTGCGGCGGTATCGTCTGCGCCCCGTGGCGGGCCGCGCGCCGGTGCCCGTGGCACATCTGACCGTGCGGGCGCGTGATGGCATCTGGCTGAGGCTGGAACCGCGCACGGATTAAGTGGGCGGCGCCTCAGGCGTCGGGGTCCGCTTCGGCCTTGACCGCCGCCAGCACGAAGACCCGGATCGCCGAGGCCAGTCCGACATCGCCGCGCGCCTCGTCGATCTCGATGGCCAGGCCGTTGATCGTCCGGCCCCTTTGGGCGGCAAGGCGGCGAAATTCGCGCCAGAAGGACTCTTCCAGAGAGACGCTGGTGCGGTGCCCGCGCAGCGTGAGCGAGTGCTTGACGGGCCGCCCGGTCACTCGTCATCGAACCGCTGTTGATCCAGGTGGCGACGGGCCTTTTCCTCGCGCGCGGTGTCCAGCAATTTCTGCGCCTTCGTGCGACCGTGCTTGACCGCATTCTCGTCAGCGCGGGCCTTCTGTTCGGCCCGTGCCTTGGTCTTGCGATGCTTGCCGAGGTTCACGACGCTCATTTCGGGCCGATCATGTCCTCGGGGCGCACGACGCGGTCGAAGGTCTCTTCATCGACAAAGCCCAGCTTGACCGCCTGTTCGCGCAGCGTGGTGCCGTTGCGGTGCGCGGTCTTGGCCACGGTGGTGGCATTGTCATACCCGATGGTCGGGGCCAGCGCCGTGACCAGCATCAGCGATTCGGTCATCAGCTTCTCGATGCGCGCCTCATTGGCCTGGATGCCCGTCAGCATCCGTTCGGTGAAACTGTCGGCGGCATCGCCCAACAGCTGCATGGACTGGAGCAGGTTGTAGGCCATCATCGGGTTGTAGACGTTCAGCTCGAAATGGCCCTGGCTGCCAGCGAAGGAGATCGCCGCGTCATTGCCCAGCACATGGGCGCAGACCTGGGTCAGGGCCTCGGCCTGGGTCGGGTTCACCTTGCCCGGCATGATCGAGCTACCCGGCTCGTTTTCGGGCAGGATCAGCTCGCCCAGCCCCGAACGTGGCCCCGAGCCCAGAAAGCGGATGTCGTTGGCGATCTTGTAGCAGGCCATGGCGGTGGTCTTGACCGCGCCGGACATGAAGACCATCGCGTCATGGGCGGCCAGGGCCTCGAACTTGTTGGGGGCCGTCACAAAAGGCAGCCCGGCGATTTCTGCCATGTTGGCGGCGACGGTGGTGTCCCAGCCGGGGGCGGTGTTCAGCCCCGTGCCCACGGCGGTGCCGCCCTGGGCCAGTTCGTGGATCTTGGGCAGGGCCTGCTTGATCCGCTCGATCCCGTTCTCGACCTGCTGGGCATAGCCGGAAAATTCCTGGCCCAGGGTCAGCGGCGTGGCGTCCTGCGTGTGGGTGCGGCCGATCTTGATGATGTCGTGAAATTCCTGCGCCTTGGCGCGCAGCCCGGCCAGCAGCTTTTCCAGCCCCGGAAGCAGGGTGTCATGCACCGTCATGGCGCAGGCGATGTGCATGGCCGTGGGGAAGGTGTCGTTCGAGGATTGCCCCATGTTGCAGTGATCGTTGGGATGCACCGGGTCCTTGCTGCCGATCTGCCCGCCCAGAATCTCGATCGCGCGGTTCGAGATCACCTCGTTGGCGTTCATGTTTGATTGCGTGCCCGAGCCGGTCTGCCAGACCACCAGCGGAAAGTGATCGTCCAGCTTGCCTGCCACGACCTCGCCCGCGGCCGCGATCATGGCATCGGCCAGTGTCGCATCCAGCTTGCCGCTGTCGCGATTGGCCTGGGCGCAGGCCTGCTTGATCACGCCAAGCGCACGAACGATGGCGACGGGCTGCCTTTCCCAGCCGATGGGGAAGTTCATCAGGCTGCGCTGGGTCTGGGCGCCCCAGTAGCGGTCGGCGGGGACCTCAAGCGGGCCAAAGCTGTCGGATTCCGTGCGGGTCTCGGGGTGGGTCTGGGTCATGGAGGTGTCCTTGCGGTATGCCGTTGTATGCCAAATACCGCCCTGACACCGTGACCGCAACTGTCACAATGCCGCGTTGGCCCGGCTGGCGGGCCGGGGCGGCTACT
The DNA here is from genome assembly GCF_047086965.1 of Roseovarius halophilus (ex Wu et al. 2025). Taxonomy (NCBI): domain Bacteria; kingdom Pseudomonadati; phylum Pseudomonadota; class Alphaproteobacteria; order Rhodobacterales; family Roseobacteraceae; genus Roseovarius; species Roseovarius halophilus (ex Wu et al. 2025). The sequence continues at coordinate 6,034 of NZ_JBKOTX010000238.1, forward strand.
TGCGGAACTTGTCGAGGCTGACGACCTCGGCCTCCGTATGGTCCGCGTCTTCGGCGTCGGGCTCGGCCATCTCGTCCATGGGGGCGTCCTCGGCATCGGGTCCGGGGTCGTCTTCCTGGGTTTCGAAGCGCAGGCCGAATTCGACCGAAGGGTCCACGAAGGTCTTGATCGCGTCATAGGGGATATACAGCGGCTCGGGCGCGTCGCCGAAGTTCAGCGTGATGGCAAAGCCGTCCTCGCTGACGGTGAGGTTGTCGAACCAGTGCTGGATGACGATGGTCATTTCGCCCGGATAGCGGTCGGACAGCCAGTCGGCGATTTCAACATCCGGGTGCAGGGTGTCCAGCGTGATGAAGAAATGGTGCTGGCCCGGCAGGCCCTCCTGTTCGACCCGGCGCAGCACCTTGCGGATCAGGCCGCGCATGGCCTCGTGCATCAGGTTGCCGTAGTCGATGGTGCTGGTCACGGGGTCTGTCCTTCGCTCTGTTCCGATCAGCATACGGGATTCGGCCCCGAGGGAAAGGGGCTAGAACAAACCGATCAGGACACCGGCCAGGGTCACCGTGCCAAGGCTCTGCAACAGCGGCCATTTTCGCCACAAAAGCAGGGCCGCGGCCAGCAGCGCCAGCGCCAGTGCCACAGGCTGGAAGCTGGCCCAGTCGGGGACGAGCAGTTGCAGCGGCCCCAGGCGCTGCCGCGCCACCGAGGCAAAAAGCACATGCACCGCGAACCAGACCGAGAGGTTGGCGATCACCCCGACCACGGCGGCGGTAATGGCGGTGAGGGCCGCGTTGATCCGGGGGCGGTGTTCCAGCCAGTCGATCAGCGGCGCGCCTGCGAAGATATAGACAAAACAGGGCACGAAGGTCACCCAGAGGGTCATCAGCCCCGCCAGCAGGCCCAGTCCGGCCCCGCCCGCGTTCAACCCGGCGGTGATGCCGACGAACTCGGTCACGAGGATCAGCGGGCCGGGCGTGGTCTCGGCCAGCCCAAGCGCGTCCAGCATCTGCCCGGTGGTGATCCAGCCCTGGGCGGTCACGACCTCCTGCGTCATGTAGGCCAGCACCGCATAGGCCCCACCGAAGGTCACAACGGCCAGCTTGGAGAAGAACAGCCCCAGGGCAAGCAGAAGTTCGGCCCCGGCCAGCGCAGCCAGCGCTACGGGCGCGCCCCAGAGCAGCCCCCCGATCACCAGCGGGCGCAGGCTGCGGCGCAGGTCGACCGGGACGCCGCCGGGCAGGGT
>NZ_JBKOTX010000239.1:0-7145 GCF_047086965.1 Roseovarius halophilus (ex Wu et al. 2025)
TTGAGGTCTACGCGCCGGACGCGCCTACCGGACGCACAAAATGTAGGGCCCGCTCAAGCCTCGATGACCCAGGCAACCCACACAAATCGAGAAGGGACCAGATTTTTTGGGTGCTTGGGAAGATATGGACATGCCCGAAAAAGCCGAGCTGGACGAGAAGCTTTACAAAGCCATACATTATCGAGGCGAGGTGTCCGAGGCTATACGCCAGATTTACATTCGGCTCCCGTTTCCGGAGCAAACAGTCCCAAACTGTGAAAAGGTAAAGTTTTTAGAAAATGGCTGTGCACTTGAGGATGCCGCAAAGCGGTACGACAACTGCCTGGCAACGCTGGTGCCGCAGGCGGTGCGCGGGGAAACGCAGTTTTACGAGTGGAAGGGCCGTGCACATGCGATAGTGGCGATAAAAAAGAAACGGGGGCATTGGGAGATTGATGAAATAAAGCTGCGGAAAAACCGGGAGCCAGCTCCTGAGTTTGCTGACACGATACAGCGGCACTTTAAACAGTATGGTGTGGGGGAGCACATACAATTCAGTCAACTGATTGAGAAGTTTCTTTCGCCTTCGGCGTTCGAATTTGACGAGCATAATTTGTTCGATCCGGATGCGCAGGTTGATTTTGAATACCTGCTCAATGCGGCATAACGTTGTGCTCCTCACCATCGTAAATCTGTGCGTTTCACGATGGTGAGCTCACCTGCGTCAGATCAGAGATGATGTCCTGCACCAGGCCCTGAAGGCGCTCGGGGCCGACCCAAGTCAACTGTTCACTCCACCTTACACATTCATAGGCCACCTCCCGGATGCTTTCACACCGGAAAGAGACTTCAATTTCCCCAGTATCGAGGTGCTTCAGCGTTTGTGTGGGGTGAAACTGATAATTGGACAACTCGTAATCCATGCCAGGCTGAAACCGCAAAACCCACGTCTCAAAGATACCATCATGGAATGCGCCGAAGGATTGGGAAACATACGCCTTAACATCAAAATCAGCCGCCACTGCAGGAACCGCTAAAATTTCCAAATCAGACACGCCCGTCAAAGCATAGTTTCTGGTTTGCGCAACAGCCTCATCGCGCGCGATAAGATATGTTCTTGGGCCAACCGTTAAAACGTAGGGTGAGACAGTTTTCTGAGACGTCTTGCGACCGCGCACATCCGTATATTGAAACCGAACTTGGTTGGAGGTGGTTATGGCTTGCAACAGCTTGGTTCGGATTCCGGGGTCAAACGACGATTTCGGGCCTGGTCGCAAAGCAATTTCGATACTGTCGTCAAGCACCTCAAGATCTGGATCCAGACGCATCATGGAAGAGCGATCCAAACCTGCCTGCAAAGTTTCTCGCAAGCCTTCCAGGGTTTCTGCATAACTTGCATGGCCCTGAGCTTTCATAAATCCAGCAATCGCAGTGAGACTGGCAAGCTGCTCGGCGTTTACGGGCGGGATCCGTGTTCGCGGCGATGGTAGGTACCAGTGCTTGGCGTTCGTATCTTCATCGATGTGATAACTTAGGTCGGGCTCGATGTCCTGAAGAGCAGAAATATACCGCTGCGTGGTCCGATGGCTCCATTCCATCCGTTCCTGAATGTCCGACAATGACAAGCCAAACGCCTTCTCTGAAGCAAGAAGCTGGATCAATCGCAGCATGTCTTTGGCTGGTCTTTGTCGGTCAGCAGCAGCCATTTTTCGGTCCATCCTAGCTTGAGAGTTCAGTCTAAAGCCTAGCGGCCACGACCATAAGTGTCACCCCTTTGATCTATGTTCAACCCATCAACAGAAAGGATCCAGCTTGAACAATCCCGCCCATGTCGAATTTCGCCATCTTGAGTCTACGCTTTGCGACGAAAACCCCAAGGCCTACGACGATGCCCTAACGCGTTCCGAAGACTTTGTTCCGATCTGCCGCGCTACTGCTGATGATGTATGGAAGGCTTTATGGCCGCAGCCACTATATGCCAATGCAAGTCAGCCTGTCGCACAGAAGTGGCGTGAAATTCTCGCCCCCATTATGAATGGTGCCTGGCGGTCTTGGGGCGTCGATCCCAGTGTTTTTCAGATTCATCACATTGCCCCTGGGATCGGCAATAAATGCTTTAAGGTCGAAGGCGAGCAAGCAGGCCGCATTCGAGAAACCAGCAGCATTTCCCTGCATCGGCTTTACAAAATCCAATCTGCGGCATCGGTCTTGCGAAGCCGTGCCGCAATTGCAGCCTATCCTTTCGATGACGTTATTCTGCAAAACTTCAAAGGGGTTGAGGGGCACCTCCAGTCGTTGCAAGAAGAGTTTGGCCAAGGCTGGGGTCTCGTTCCAATTCTGAACTTTCTGGCGGAGTTTGGGGAATCCGTTCGGCCCAACAATCACTTACTGCGCACACTGAACCACTTACGTCCTGGACGTGGCTTACCAGTAGATCATCACTTGACCAGCAAACAGGCTGCAAAGCTTAACCACCATGTCTGGTTGTTAATACTGGACATGGGTCATTCCCAGGTCACGCCGCACGAGGTCAGACGCATGGACCACCTTCTTTGTGAAATCTCAAAATGTGGGCTCATAAAGGAACAGGCGGAGACCGCCGTGCCCTGTGCGACATTCGAGTAAACAGGTGCCCAGACAAAGCCCTTTCAAGATGAAATAAGTTCGCCTTAAATCAGTACGACGAGGAAAAACATCATGGATTTACAAAATTGGAGCAGGCAACAAATTACCAATTTGATTGCCAACTACGAAAGACTGGACCGGACAGAGGGCGGCCCTTTCACAAAAGCGCAAGCTATGCTGGAGTTAGAGCGTCGTGACGGTGGAGACTTCGATGGCCGTGACGTCACGCAATCCATTCTGGAAATCCGCGACAAGGCACTCAGTGGCAGCGTTCGCTACCTCGATATATGGTCGCACTACTTTCCAGATCAGCCTTGGCAAGGCAATCACTCCGGTCGGATTGTTGGGAAAGCTCTGCACGCTGCGGCATATTACTGTGCAACAAATAATCTCCCCATTGTGACCGCACTTGTTACCCAAGCCAATGGTCACGTGACAGATCGGGCAAAACATAACATGTTTGAAGCAGCGCAAAACTGGGGCATTGCTAAAGGCGCGAATGCGGACGAATTTTACGAAATCAACATCGCGGCCTTACGCGGTCTCGGCCAAGAGGAGCTTCCTTAAAACCATGCAATGGGTAGATCCACAAAAACGCGACACGCTTTTTCAAGGTATCGCCAGCGGCGACCAGTATGGCGGGCCAACGAAAATGGCGCAAATTCTTTACGAGAGCATCGAGGCCAAGAAGCGATTGAGTGTGCAGGATGTCACTGCTCGGTATTTGGATTGGTGGAAAACGGATGCGTTCGATACAGGGCCAGTGTTTGATGCCGTCTTTGCAAAAATCAACGAAGGTCCGTGGCAAGCCGCCGCAGCTTTCCAAGTCCACTTAGAGCTTAACGGTGAAACGGCAGGCTGCAACCCAGTACACCGCATTGCGCCACTCGCCCTATTTAGGTTCGTTTCATTTAACGCCCTGGGCTCTATCGCACGCAAAGAGGCCCGCATCACCCACTGGCACGAGATTGCAGGCGATATGTCAGCTGTTATGGCGTATTTATGTTGGTGCCTTCTGGAAGAGCAATCGTGGGAAGACGCCAAGAGTATGACTGCCGCAATGGAGCCAGAAGCTTGGGACCTGATCGAACAAGCGAAAATTTCTAAAGATGGCTACGCTCCGAATGTCATGCGCACAGCGATAGAATTTCTCGATCAGCCAAACAGCCTTGAAAGAGCTTTCGAGTTCGCAGGATTTGGGAACTACTGTCCGGTCATCGTGGGCACGCTTGATGCGCTCAGAAACCAACACGCGCCTACAAAAGATTAAGGCTTGCAGTAATCAATCCGGTGGTGGTTCGGCACCAATCATAACCTATGCACAGACGGATACGTCCGATACTGACGTACCCACGAGCTAATATCTAAATGAAATGAGACCAGAAGGATTCGCGATTGGCTAGAACGAGCATCACCCACCCCCTGCGCATTGATGACCTGGCCCTCGGAAACGGCCGACTGGGCATCACGTTTTGTCCCGGCAAGAAGGGCGACAGTGTCTTTGGCGCCGCATGGGATCGAGACATTGAGCTCGACCTGGACGCGGTCAAGGGATCGGGAGCCAACGCCGTCTTGACCCTGATCGAAGACCACGAGTTCAAGATGCTGGGCGTGCCCGAGCTCGGTGAGGCGGTGAAGGCGCGCGGCATCGACTGGTTCCACTTTCCGATCCGGGATCTGGACACCCCGAAAGACGACGACATGGGCACATGGGCTGCGATTTCGGCGCAGTTGCACGCCACATTGGAGCGCGGCGGTCGCGTCCTCGTTCATTGCCGCGGCGGCCTGGGCCGCGCCGGTACGATCGCTGCCTTGATGCTGATCGAGCGCGGATGGTCCGCCGATCAAGCGATCGGCGACGTGCGCGCAGTTCGCCCCGGTGCAATCGAAACCGAAGAGCAGGAGCGCTGGCTGACACGTCGCGCTCACCATGATGGACTGCCGGGCTTTCGGCTTCATGCGAGTCTTCTCGGGGGCGCCTATGGCGACAGCCTCGGTGCCGAAATTGAATTCCTCTCGCTTGATGCAATCAGGCGCAAGTTTCCAGACGGGATTTCAGACTTGCCACCGCATCAGGGCCTGCGGGGCGCGATCACCGATGACACACAGATGACGCTGTTCACGGCAGAGGGTCTTATTCGGGCTCATGTTTGCGGTGCTATGAAAGGGATCTGTCATCCACTCTCTGAAGTGCATCACGCCCTGTTGCGCTGGTATCGCACCCAAGGCAGCAAGCTCCGAGTTGAGACGGACACCATAGGCTTGATCACCGACCAGCGGCTCTGGGCGCGTCGCGCCCCTGGATTGACCTGCCTGTCGTCTCTCGGTGAAGGCCGCAGCCTCGGAGCGCTGGCCACGAATGATAGCAAGGGCTGCGGCACGATCATGCGCGTGGCGCCGGTGGCTCTTATGGTGCCGCGCGATCAGGTGCGATCCGTTGCGATCGACACCTCTGCACTGACGCATGGACATCCCACCGGCCAGTTCGCCGCCGCAGCCTGGGCCGAGATGTTGGCCGATGTCGCGAATGGGGCAGAGCTGGAAGAAACTGCGGCAGCAATGGCTACTGAGTACGAACGGCTGGAGAACGGGCATGAAACCGGGCGCGCAATCCGCAAGGCGCTGGACGCCACTCGAGATGGATCCCCCGAGACGATCGAAGGCCTGGGCGGCGGCTGGACCGCCGAGGAAGCGCTGTCGATCGCGCTTTATGCCTGCCTTGCTGGAAAGACATTCGATGACGCGCTTCAGATCGCGGTTTTCCACAGCGGCGACAGCGACTCGACCGGGGCCATCGCCGGTAACATGATGGGGCTAATCGATCCTTTGGCCGCCCTTCACCATCGTTGGGCATCAGTGATCGAAGGCACTGACATTATCACACGGCTCGTAGGCGATTACGTACGGCTGACACATGAACCGGATGGTGCCGATCAACTGGCGCGGGCCTATCCCTGGGCGTGAGCGGTCACAAAGAGGCTGCGCCGAAAAGAAATATGAAACCACGAATGGAGAGACTGCACATATGAGCAAAGGACGCAAACGGCGCTATGAAGAGGAACGCAAAGCAAGGAAATGGGTTTTAGTTTATTTTGATACCTACAGCTTCGACGAGCCCGCGATCGTCTCCGACCCAATGCCTTACCAGCAAGCCCTACGGGCACTTAACAAGGCGCGCGAGCAGGAAGGGCCAAACGGCTTCGACCACTTCGAAGTCCGGCAGGTCGCTGTCACGCAGGAACCAAAATGTTGATCACGGACTGTAAGGGCTGTCGCTATCTTCACTGGGCCGTTGGTGTCGGCCTAGGTGTCCGCTGCACACATCCGGATCACCGCATTGACGCAAAACCACCGATGCCCCTGATTTCGGCGATCACCGGTTGCCAACTGTACAAAGCACGAGAACCTTCGCAAAAAACTGGCGTGCCAACAAACAAGGATTGAGGGATGGAAAAGAACGAAAAACCAAAGGCATCAGCATCTCGAAAGGGCGAAGGCAAAGCCCTTCAGCATCTAGGACGAGAATTGCATGCTGCACTCTTCCCCGAAGAGTATGACCATGTGTACGACAGCGTCTCCGAAGCCAAAGATCGCCAACGAGGCATAAACCCCATGAAAGCTGAGCACGTGGAAAAGACGAACACGCTGCGAGCGCAACTCGGGTTCACGCCGTTCAACGTGGGCCCTGATGCTCACAACGATGACACTTATGGATGGGTTATGGAAAAATTACGGCAGGGAGAAGAAGCTGAGCTGCGGGAAATCATGGCGATCCGAGCCCACGAGGCATTGGAAGCCGAACACAGACGAGAACAAGCACGACAGCAGTTGCAGACCCCCTCTTGGCTAGACCAAAAGATCGACGACATGCTTTTGGGCGAAAAATTTATCTATCGTGGACAGGGCAGATCAGATCCGCAAGTAATCGCGTTTCGCATCTTGGGCGAGCTTTTCAACGTGAACCGTTCCGGGGACAACGAACCTGAATTTTTCAGACAAATCAGGCGTCTTCTGCCCCGTCGATCTGAAGCAGAATATCAAGCCCTTCACCGCCACGCGATGAATGAGTGGATGGAAGTCTATGGTTATTGATGCGGCCAAGATCAGTCACCACGACATCGCAGACCGCATTCGGCCTTTCATTGAAGGCACAAACGTCGATCGCATCTACTACTGTCATGGGTTCGCGTCACACTTCGACGCCAATAAAGACAAGGTGCGCGCGTTGAGTGCCGCCGCAATCGTCGACGGGAATACGGTCGATTACACGCGCCCACCACATAAGGTTTTCGAATCCTTTCAGAAAGCCATGTCCGCACGCAGGAATTACCTGGTCGTTGGCACAAGCATGGGTGGCTTCTTTGCCGCCTGGCTCGGAACTGAACTTGGCTTACCGTATGTGGCCATAAACCCGGCTGTTACCCCTTCACATTCGCTCCAAATGGGTATTCCACGGCATGTGGCCACCTGTTCCACGCGCATGTGGCCAGTCATTCCATGACATGTGGCCACCCCCGTGAGGTGATCTGCGAGGCGGTTTC
>NZ_JBKOTX010000240.1:0-7143 GCF_047086965.1 Roseovarius halophilus (ex Wu et al. 2025)
AGGATGGTGCAGACCATCGGGCCGAGCGGTTCGCGACCAGCGATTCTGCAAACTCTGCTCTCGGCGCCGGGCGTGAGGACAAGCCCCAGCGGCATGTCCTGCCCGCCCTCCGCCGCGCCGGCTTCGGCGGCGAGGTGAAGCCGGCGCACCGGTGTCAGCGGCGGCGGTGCCGGCAGGTCGCCCACCACCAGCGGGACCACGCCGCTGCGCAGCGTTTCCTCCAGTGTCCAGAGGACATCCTCGGGACGATCCGGGGAGACGAAGGTGAAACGCTGCGGCGCGGTGAAGGGGACCATCCCCTCGGGGTTGAGGCCGTCGGCCCGCCCGGCCGGGGCGATCCAGAAGACCGGCCCGCGCATGGCCGCGGCGACCAGCATGGCCAGCACGTGCCGTGCCGGCCCGCAGACTTCGTGCAGGCGGGCAAGCGGGAGCCTGACATCCCCCAGCACGGGCAGGGCCGGCCGGGACGGGGCGTTGCGTGCAAGGATCGGCGCGGTCATGGTGTTGAGCCTAGAATATTCATGTTTTGTTCTCAAGCGCGGATTCCGGGTGACACCCCGGGCAAAACCGTTAGGGTCTCGCCTGTAACCGGAGACGGAAAGAGGGCAGGGACATGCGGACGAGGCCGCTGGGGCGCACCGGCATCGAAGTGAGTGACCTGTGTCTCGGGTCCATGACCTGGGGTACGCAGAACACCGAGGCCGAAGGCCATGCCCAGATCGACATGGCGCTGGACCACGGCATCAATTTCATCGACACCGTCGAGATGTACCCCGTCAACCCGGTGGCGGCCGAGACGATCGGCCGTACCGAGGAGATCATCGGCAGCTGGATCGCCGCGTCGGGCCGGCGCGACGAGGTGGTGCTGGCCACGAAGCATTCCGGCGCGGGCCTGAAACATGTCCGCGACGGCGCGCCGATCTCGTCGGACACGATTCCCGGCGCGGTCGAGGGATCGCTGCGCCGGCTGCGCACGGAGTGCATCGACCTTTACCAGTTCCATTGGCCCAACCGGGGCAGTTACATGTTCCGACAGAACTGGCGGTATGACCCGTCCGGGCAGGACCGCGAGGCGACGCTGGCGCACATGGAGGACACGCTGGCGGCGTTGCAGAAGGAGGTGGACAAGGGCCGTATCCGCGCCTTCGGCCTGAGCAATGAAAGCGCGTGGGGCACCGCGCAATGGCTGCGCGTCGCCGAGATGCGGGGCGGGCCGCGGGTGGCCTCGATCCAGAACGAGTATTCCCTGCTCTGCCGCCTTTACGACACCGACCTTGCCGAGCTGAGCGTGAACGAGGAGGCCGGCCTGCTGGCCTTTTCGCCGCTGGCGGCGGGATTGCTCACGGGCAAGTACCAGGCCGGCGCGGTGCCCGACGGGTCGCGCATGACGTTGAATGGAACCCTTGGCGGGCGTATCACCGACCGGGTATTCCCCGCCGTTACGGCCTATCTGGAAATCGCGCGCCGCCACGGGATCGACCCCGTGCAGATGGCGCTGGCATGGTGCCTGACGCGGCCTTTCATGACCTCCGTGATTTTCGGCGCAACGACGCCGGAGCAATTGAAACGCGCCATCGGCAGCGCGGAGTTGCGCTTGTCGGAGGACGTGCTGGCCGAGATCGACGCGGCCCACAAGGCCCACCCGATGCCGTACTGAGCCACGGCAAGGTCAGGGCATCGCGGCCAGTGCGCGCACATGTTCGGGCAGGCCGCGGGCCGTCACGTCGGCCTCGCGCACCAGCGTGTCGAAATGGGCGGTCAGGGCCTGCACGCGCTCGGTGTCGCGGAAGGCAAGGTAGCTTTGCCCGATATAGAGCACCGCCAGCAGCGGCCCGAAGACGGTGACGGGCGCCGAGTAGAGCCTGCGCGCATCGAAGAGGTAGACGCGCAGACGCGGATAGAGCTGTTCGGTCACCTGCAGGAGGTACGCCACCTGTTCGTCGCGGATGTCGCGGGGCAGGCCGGCATAATACCCTTCGCCGCGCACGAAGGAATAGAGTTCAAAGAGCGGCAGCGCGATCTCGTAATCCGATTGCGTCCCGCGTATCCATGCCAGCCGGTCCTCGGAGGCGCCGATCGCCTGATCGGTGCTGCGCCCCAGATGCGGCGCGTATTCCCATTTCAGCATCGCGCGGGTCTTGAGCATGTCTGGCAGGCCGGCCGGGACGTGGCGGATCTTGTAGCCCGCCGCCTCCTTGTGCCAGCGGAAGATCTGCTCGTCCACCAGCGCGCGGGGCGCCTGTGTCAGTGACAGGGTATTGGCAAGGATGTCGGCCGCCGTTTCCGGCCGGTCGGTGAGCCCCAGCAGCCAGTCGGCCGACACCCCGAGCGCGGCGGCGCATTCGCCGACAACCTGTGCGTTGGGCAGGCGCCCGCCATCGCCCTTGAGCAGTTGCGACACCGTCGAGCGGTCCACGCCGATGCGGCGCGACAGCGCGCTCTGGTTGGTGCCGCGGTCGCGCATCGCGTCGGCAAGGCGGGTACGGAACAGCTCGGCACGGTGGCGTTTGTCGGTATTTGTCGGCATGTGGTGATATATATCAACATTGCGGATAAATGTTAACCATATTCCGACTGGTTCGCGCCGTGGTTCGGGCGTAGCGAAAAGGAGATCAACAAAGCGGGAGAAAGGAATGGAGACGCGGCGTCGCACGCTCGTGAAGGCTGTGGTGTGGAACGTGATCGGGCTGTGCGTGATGAGCCTTGTCGGGCTGGTCATGACGGGCTCGGCCCTTGTTGGCGGCACCATGGCGGTGATCAACACGGTGATCGGGCTGACCTCGTATTTCGTCTACGAGCGTGTCTGGGCCGGTATCCGCTGGGGGCGCACGCATGGCTGAGGCACGCGGACCCGTCGAGTGGCCAACCCTGCTGCTGACCCTGGCCTGCTACGCGGGCTGGGCGCTGGCTACCACGTGGGTGGCGGCGCTGTGGCTGCCGCTGGGGGTGGGGTTGACGATGCTGTGCATCGCGCTGCATTCCTCGCTCTGCCACGAGATGCTGCATGGCCACCCGTTCCGAAGCCGGGCACTGAACGCGGCGCTGGTTTTTCCCGCGCTCGGGCTTTTCGTGCCTTACCTGCGGTTCCGCGACACGCATCTGGCGCATCACCGGGATTCGCGGCTGACCGACCCTTATGACGACCCCGAGAGCAATTACATGGACCCGGCCGTCTGGGCGCGGCTGCCCGGCCGGGTGCGGCGGCTGCTGCAGTTCAACAACACGCTGGCGGGGCGTGTGCTGGTCGGGCCGCTGATCGGGCAGGTGGCCTTCATCCTCGGCGATTGGCGGGCGATCCGGGCCGGGGACATGCGGGTGCTGCGCGGCTGGTTGTGGCATGTCCCGGCAGTGGTGCCGGTGCTGGCTTGGGCCGTCTGGGCGTCGATCCCGGTCTGGGCGTACCTGCTGGCGGCCTATGGCGCGATGTCCATCCTCAAGATCCGCACTTTCCTCGAACACCGCGCGCATGAAACGGCTGCGGGCCGGACCGTCGTGATCGAGGACCGGGGCCTGCTGGCCTTTCTTTTCCTCAACAACAATCTCCACGCAGTTCACCACCTGCACCCGCGGGTGGCGTGGTACGATCTGCCCGGGCTTTTCGCGCGGCACCGCGACAGCTTCCTTGACCTCAACGACGGGTATCACTTCCGCTCCTACGGCGAGATATTCCGCCGCTACTTTCGCCGGGCCAAGGACCCGGTGCCGCATCCGCTGTGGCCGGGGCCGGGCAAGGATGGCTGAGGACACCCCGGAATTGGCGCTGTGGCCGCCCGACCCGGGGCCGCGGGCTCAGCCCTGTTGCAGTGGGCTGCGGCCGTCGAGGCGCAGGAACAGGCTTTCCTCGTCATCGTTGCGGAAGAAGGGAACCGAGGCGGGCGGCGCGGTGTCGTGCACCCGCGCGGCGACCTCGGCGAGGACGACCTCGGTGATGAAGGGCAGATCGAGCTCCCGCGCGCGCGCCAGCGGAACCCATTGCAGGTGGCCGAGCTCGTCGCAGGCGGCGCTGAAATCGTCCGGGTCGCCGGCAAGCTCGGCGGCATCGACAAGGAAAAACCGGGCGTCAAAGCGCCGGGGACGGCCCGGCGGGGTGATCGCGCGGAAAACGAATTGCAGGCCCTGCGCGGCCGGCACATGACCGTGCGCCGCGAAGCCATGCCAGTCGGGCGGCACGTCACCCGGCCACGTGCCGGGGCAGCCGAGGATCAGGCCCGTTTCTTCCCACAATTCGCGAATGGCCGCGGCGGCCAGCGCGTGCGGGGCGGCGGTGCCGCCCTGCTCGAGCAGGCGGGTGGTGCAGATCTCGGGCAGGGGCGTGGCCAGCGGCACGACCGCGTCGGCGTCATCCACCGCGCCGCCGGGAAAGACGAATTTCGAGGGCATGAAGGCGGCCCGGGTGCCGCGCTGACCCATCAGTACCTTCGGCGTTCGGGTCCGGTCGCGGATAACGATCACCGTGGCGGCATCACGTATGGGCGCGGGCGTGGTGGTCATGTCGTGCGTGGCCGGGCTTGCGCTGTCAGGCCTTGCCCCCGAACCCGTGCATCAGCCGGGCCCACTGGAACGCCACGATCATGCCCTTGAGCCGCGGCAGGAGATAGAGCGAGAGCGCCACGCAGCCGGTCGCGAAGACCGTGAACAGGACAAGCGGTTCGGGCCGCCACGCGACGAACACGATATGCAGCATCGGCGCCATGATGTGCCCCACGATCAGGATGGTCAGGTAGGCCGGTCCGTCATCGGCGCGATGATGGTGAAGTTCCTCGCGGCAGACGGTGCAGCTGTTGCGCACCTTCAGGTAGCTCTTGAGCAGGGGGCCGCTGCCGCAGTTGGGGCACTTGCGGCGAAAGCCCTTGAAAATGGCCGGCATGAGCGGCCGTTCCAGCGTCTGAGCGGTATGATCTTGCATGACGACCTCATCGTGTTGACCGCGGGAATGTGAGCCAGACTTGCCGGTTTTGAAAGGTGCCAAAGCGTCCTTGCGTCCGGATGTCGCAAAGCGCCACCGGGCCCGGCAGGTCGATGCCCGCTTTTTCACAGGTTGTTGCGTTGTACGACAAGATACCCCACTCTGAAAGAACATGCTGGCGCCGGACGTCCGGCGTAGGGCACGAAAAAGGGAGAGACAGAATGAGATCCACTTTTCTGACGACAGGTATTTCGATGGTTCTGCTGATGGCAGGGTCCGGCGCGGCGCTGGCGCAGCAGGCGGGACAGGGCAGTACGGGAAACGGCCCCGCCTTCGAGTTCGAGGAACTGGATGCCGACGGGGACGGGAGGATCACGCGCGAGGAAATGCAGGCCCGCGGGCAGGCCCGGTTCGAGGCGGCGGACACGGACGGCGACGGCCTGTTGTCGCGCGACGAGATGATGGCGCGGATGCGCGCCATGATGGAGCAGCGCATGGCGCGGCGGTCGCAGATGATGATGGAACGGGCCGACGCCGATGGTGACGGTCAGCTCAGCCTCGAGGAGATGCGCGGCATGCGCGCCGGCCGGATGATGGCGCATCATGACACGGACGGTGACGGCGCGATCTCGCAAGAGGAATTCGATGCGATTGCCGGGCGGCACGGGGGGCGCCGCGGCATGGCCGATGGTGACATGCGCATGGGCGCGCAGCGGCATCAAGGCAAGCCGCGCGACCACGATCAGGGCGCGCGCATGGGCCAATCCGGCGGGAAGCACGGCAAAATGCACGGCCGCCACGGCAAGGGCATGAAAAATGACATGTCCCGGCACGCCGGCGATTCCCATGGCGGGGCGCACGGACAGCACCACCACCATCATCATCACCACTACCACCACCATTATCACCACCACGGCGATCATGGCGGCCAGCACGGCTACGGCCACGGGGGCTGACACGGTGACAGGGCGGGTCCGCACGGGCCCGCCGGCGCCACGCCGACAGGCAATGACCGTCAGGCGGCGCTGCGCGTGCAGAACGTGACGGTGTCTCGGCCGCGCGCCTTGGCTTCGTAGAGCGCGCTGTCGGCTTTGCCGATCAGGGTGTCGACACCGCCGGGCGGCGTGAGCCCGGGATGGGCCATGGTCACGCCGAGGCTGACGGTCACGCGAACCGGGCCTTTCCCGTCTCCGAGGGCGATCGGAGTGTCGCGGACCGCGGCGCATGCCCTGTCGGCGAGCCGCCGCGCCTGCCTGCGCGTGAGGCCGGGCATGACGATGAGGAATTCCTCACCGCCGATGCGGGCGACGAGACCCGCATCGCCGGTCAGGCCGCAGAGCCTGCCGGCGACCTGCCGCAGGACGGCGTCCCCGGCGGCATGGCCGTGGCGGTCGTTGACGGCCTTGAAATGGTCGAGATCGGCCACCATCACGGCGATGCCGCGCCCGGCCGGGCCGCCGCGGTCAAGCAGGCGGCGCAGGTGGGGAAGGGCGTAGCGGCGGTTGTGGATCCCGGTCAGCGGGTCGCGCAGGGCGGCGTCGAGCCCGCTGTGCATCTGTCGGCGCAGCGTGTCGAGGGTGGTCTTGTGCTCGAGCTGCCGGTCGAGCCGAAGGCGGATTTCGGCCCCGGACATGCCGGGCAGCAGCGCTTCACTGGCGCCCATGTCAAGCAGCGCGGCCGCGCCATGCGCCGATGAGGCGCTCAACAGGGCGACGACGGGGTGATGGCGTGTCCGCGGCGCCGCGCGAAGATCGGCCATCAGGCGCAGGGCCGCGTCACTGTCGGTGCCCCCGATGGCCAGCACGTAGATGTCCGGCGGGGATGGCCCCCCGGCGAGCGTTATGGCCGCGTCCGCGGCGACGGTCGTCACGCAGAAACCGCCGCTGTCGGCAAGCCGTTGCCCGGCCTGCCGGGCGGCGGCGCCCGGCGGGGCGATGAGCGCGATCCGGCCCTTTTGCCGGAAACCGGCCTGCGCGTCGGCGAACCCGAGAACCTGCGCCGTGTCACTGCTGAGCGGGTAATCGTCGCGGGCATGCTGCCGCCGTAGAAGGGCCCGCAACCTTGCCAGCAGCAGTGCCTTGTCAAACGGGCGCGCGATGACGTCGTCGGCCCCCGCCGCGAGAGCGCGCGCCCGCGCGGCGGGATCGTCCTGCGACAGCATCACGACCAAGGGCGGCGTCCTGCCCGGACTTTCCCGGAAGAGCGACGCGGCCAGCGCCGGGCCCCCGTCCGGGGCG
>NZ_JBKOTX010000241.1:0-7125 GCF_047086965.1 Roseovarius halophilus (ex Wu et al. 2025)
AGGCGCGCGGCCTCGGGCAGGTTCGGCGTCAGCAGGGTCGCGCGCGGCACGAGCCTGTCGCGGAGCGTGGCGACCGCGTCATCGGGCAGCAGCGGATCGCCGGACTTGGCCACCATCACCGGGTCGAGTACCACCGGCCCGCCGAAGCCGTCCAGCGCGTCCGCCACGGCCGCGATGATGGCCGGTGCCCCCAGCATCCCGATCTTGACCGCGTCGGCGCCGATATCGTCCAGCACGGCGGCGATCTGGGCCGCGACCATGCCCGGCGGCAGGAATTCGACGGCGCGCACCTCGGCGGTGTTCTGCGCGGTGACGGCGGTCAGCGCGGTGGCGGCATAGACCCCGCGCGCCGACGCGGCCTTGATATCCGCCTGGATACCGGCGCCGCCGCCGCTGTCGGAGCCTGCGATGACAAGAAGTTTCGCGATCTTTCCCATTCTTCCTCCGCCAAGGGCAGCCGGCAACGGGACGGGAAAGGGGCGTGTCGCCACGAACATCTTCCGTTCCCTACGCCGGTATTGCCCGGATCAGGTTCGATGGGTTGGCGCGCGGCCTCTCAGCCCCCTTTTGCGGGGCACCCCAACGGATGAACCTGATCTAGGGCAGACGGCGGGCGGTGGCAAGCCGTCCGCGTGCCCCGCCGGCGCTGCCCGTTTCGATGCCGGGTGGCGTCCTGCGGGGTTCTTGCCTAGGCTGAACTCCGGTCGGGTCATTTCCGGGAACGGTTCGCATGGAGCGCCACGTCATTCTCACCCTGGGGCGGAGCGGGTCCAACACGCTGGTCAACCTGCTCAACCAGCATCCCGACCTGCTGAATGTCGGCGAGGTACTGGGGCCGTGGAACCGCGTGCGGCAGGTGCGGGACAAGCTGGGGCTCTACCCCGACGACACCGCCGGGTACCTTGACGCGCTGACGCGGCGTTCGCGGCTCGTCCGGTCGATGTCGGCGGTGCGGACGGCAGGGCGCCTTGTGCGGCTGCGGCCGGGCGAAGTCAAGCCGCTTGGCCGTATCCGCACGCTCGGGTTCAAGGAGTTCGCCACGCTGATGGCGGCGGACGGCCAGCGCGGCTGGCTGCGGGACCGGCCCGACGTCAAGGTGGTGGGGCTGGTCCGCGACGACATTCTCGGACGGCTCGTGTCGTGGCAACTGCTTGACCGGACCGGCGTCGTGGCCAATCGCGACGGGGCCGCGGCGGACAAACCCGTGCTCGAGATCGCGCCCGACCGCATCGCCGCGCTGCTCGACACGGTCGCGGCGGAAAACCGGCTGCTGACGGAGATGCTGGAGGAGCTGCCGGCGCGGCAGGTCCGCATCCTGCGCTACGACGATTTCTACGCCGACGAGGCGCGGCGCCAAGCGATGATCGCCGACGTGTTTTCCTTTCTGGGGCTGCGGCCGTGGCGCACGGAGATCCGGATGAAAAAGATCGTCACGGTCCCCCCGGCGCAGATGATCGCCAACCGGGCGGCCTGTGCGCAGGCGCTGCAGGGGAGTCGGTTCGAGGGGCTGCTGGACGCCTGAGCGTTGAAAGGCGGCCGGCAAGGTCGGGCACGGGCGGGCGATGCCGGGCCCGCCTGCGGCCTGCAGTCATGACCCCCGTCAATGAAACGCCCGGCCTGCGGGCCCCGGCCCTTTGCAGCAAATGATGCAGCGCGGCGCTGAGGGCCGTTCGGGACAGCCTGATGACACGTATCGAGATCCCGAACACATATTCGGGAACCGGTTGCGATGAAGGCCGGCCGTGCGGACAAAGGTGCCGTGCCTTCGACAGACCTAAATGACCGCTCCCAGCCCGAAGCGGACTCTCATGCATGTTGCTGCATAGCGCGGTTCACGGGCACGGAGGGCCGTCCGCTCCCTTCAGAAGACAGCTTGGTATCCGGGTGAGTACTCTTGGCCACAGCGGACGTATCGCATACAATGCTGGTCGCCGACAACTTCAGGTTGGTGATCTTCGAAAGTAGGAAAAGAATAGTGTTTTATCGCGCAGCATTGGACATTGGGGAGAAAAGCGTTCCTCCAAATCGACCATTTCTTAGCTGCATGCGATTTGTTGCTGACGTTGCGACGCCTGCTGTCTTCTATTTCAACAATGAATGGGTGAAGCGAGAAACGCTTGATGCGTTGGGCTGGGATCCAGATCAGCTCTCCGTTGCGCAGGAGAACATTCTAAAATCCCACGATCTATACCCGGGAAGCCCAAAGACACTCAAAGCGCCTGCCTTGGTCTATCTGGAAGAGGGATCCTGGGAGAAACCAGCAGATCCGGAGACCGGCGCGATGTCGGGTTTGGTTGTTCCAAAGCGAGAGTTTGTTCTCTCGACGTCAGAAATGGTTCATAGAGCTCACCTTCGAGACAACGGATTGAACGCGCAGACCGCCATTCTTTGTCTTGCTGCTGTAGGGCTGGAAGTCATTTTGCCCAATGTCTCATTCGATCTGGTCGCGGACGAGGAAATCGAGCGTATAAAGGATAAGCTCAAGGAAGAGCGGCACAGCTACCTTGAAGCTTCAGCAAATTTGGCACAGAAAGCATACGAGGGGCTGAAGACCGGCGATTACAATGATGTGATCCGATGGGCTGAAAGCGAGGCTGCATTTAAGTTAGCGCCGAAAGCGAGGCTTATTGAAGAGCGAGTCTCTTCGTTGGCAGCTCGTCAGCTGCGCCGAGCCGGATACTCTTTTTGGAAAGACGGAGTCCCGGCTATTGGTGCAGCGTATGTTGGCGGTGGACTTGTACCTGCAGGAGCAGTTGCTGGTAAGGCAGCGCTCCGGACCTTGGTGGAAACGATTAGTTCGGG
Organism: Roseovarius halophilus (ex Wu et al. 2025); assembly: GCF_047086965.1. Taxonomy (NCBI): domain Bacteria; kingdom Pseudomonadati; phylum Pseudomonadota; class Alphaproteobacteria; order Rhodobacterales; family Roseobacteraceae; genus Roseovarius; species Roseovarius halophilus (ex Wu et al. 2025). The sequence continues at coordinate 2,803 of NZ_JBKOTX010000241.1, forward strand.
TCGATCAGAGAAGCTGCTGCCGGAAATCGCGTACGCGATGAAAATTAGCAAAGAACTACGATAAACAAAAAGAATTCTACCCAGAACCGATCAAGAACACGGCCTTTTTTTGCCGACTTTGCAAATTCCACTCCCTGCGCACAGCCGACATTCTTGCCCTGCGCGGAGTCGAGGGCGAAGCCCGCCGCGCATCGCCGACGCGCCCCCACGCGGCGGCGATTGGGTGAGGCTGGGCACATCGCTCTGATCTCGTTCGGATGTGGCTGTCATAAAGTGCCCAGCCCCATCATCGCTTCGCCACCGCGCGCGTCGGCGATGCGCGGCTTTATCCGACGTCTGCTCCATCCCGCAACAGCTCAACTACGGTGCCACTTTGCAAAGCCCCTCGCGGCGCAAGGCGGGCATTCGTGCAACACGCAGCCTCTGCTAAAACGGGCTCGGAGCGGTCATCACGCTCCGAGCCACTGCGGGGTCTCCCGTGCATCATCCACGGCAAAGGGCCAGTGCCGGGCCGGGCGCCGCGCTTGTTCAGGGGCCTTGTCCGGGCGGGTCAGCCGATGATCCCGTTCAGCGTGGCCGACGGGCGCATCACCGCGGCGATCTTTTCGTCGTCGCCATGGTAGTAGCCACCCAGATCGACCGGCTTGCCCTGCGGCGCGGCCAGTTCCTGCACGATCGCCGCCTCGCCGTCGGCCAGCGCCTTGGCGACGGGTGCGAAGTGGGCGGCGATGTCGCCATCCTCGCCCTGCGCGGCCAGCGCCTCGGCCCAGTAGCGCGCGAACCAGTAATGGCTGTCACGGTTGTCCGGCTCCCCCACCTTGCGCGAGGGTGACCGGTCGTTGTCCAGCACGCCCTGCGTCGCGTCCTCGACGGCCTTGCCCAGAACGCGCGCCTTGGCGTTGTCGCGCGCATCGGCAAGGAACTTGAGGCTTTCGCCCAACGCGCAGAACTCGCCCAGGCTGTCCCACCGCAGGTGGTTTTCCTCCATCAACTGGTCGACATGTTTGGGCGCGGAGCCGCCCGCGCCCGTTTCGAACAGCCCGCCGCCGTTCATCAGCTTGACGATGGACAGCATCTTGGCCGAGGTCGCCAATTCGAGGATCGGAAACAGGTCGGTCAGGTAATCGCGCAGCACGTTGCCGGTGATCGCGATGGAATTGCGGCCCGCCCGGATCGTTTCCAGTGTCTGGCGCGTCGCCTCGCGCGGGGCCATGATCGCGAACTTGTCGGCCACGCCCTTCGCCTCGAGGATCGGTCGCACGTACTTGATGAGCTCCGCGTCATGCGCGCGGGTCTCGTCCAGCCAGAAGATCGCCTCGCAGCCCTCGGCCTTCTGCCGGTCGATGGCCAGTTGCACCCAGTCCTCGATCGGGGCCTTGCGCGCGCTGGCCGAGCGCCAGATATCGCCCGCCTCGACCTTGTGCTCGTGCAGGGCGGTACCATCCTGCAGCACCATGCGCACGGTACCGTCGGCCGGGATCTCGAAGGTCGTCGGGTGGCTGCCGTATTCCTCGGCCTTCTGCGCCATCAGCCCGATGTTCTGCACCGTGCCGCAGGTCGCCGGATCGAGCTTGCCGGTTTCCTTGAAGTAGTTGATCGTCTCGTCATAGACCGGCGCGTAGGAATTGTCGGGGATCACGCAGGTCGTGTCGTGCTGCGCGTCGTCGGGGCCCCAGCCCTTGCCGCCGGCCTTGATCAGCGCGGGCATCGAGGCATCGATGATGACGTCCGAGGGCACGTGCAGGTTGGTGATGCCCTTGGACGAATCGACCATGTACATCGGCGGGCGCTCGGCCATCACGCGCTCGATCTCGGCCTTGATCTCGGGCTTGCCCTCGACACGGGTCAGCAGGTCCTCCAGCCCCGAGGCGGGATCGACGCCCAGTTCCTTCATCTCGTCGCCGTACTTGTCGAAGACCGGCTTGAGGAATTCCTTGACCGCGTGGCCGAAGATGATCGGGTCACTGACCTTCATCATCGTGGCCTTCATGTGCAGCGAGAAGAGCGTGCCGTCGGCCTTGGTCTTCTCGATCTCCTCGGCGAGGAACGCGTCGAGCGCACGGGCCGACATGTAGGTCGCGTCCACGACCGTCCCGGCGGGATAGCTCACCCCGTCTTTCAGAACGGTCTCGGTGCCGTCGGCGGCGGTCAGCACGATCTTTGCCGTGGCCGCGTCGTCAAGCGTGGCCGACACCTCGTTGGAGAAGAAATCCCCCCCCGACATCGAGGCCACGCGCGTCTTGCTGTCGGCCGACCAGTCGCCCATGCGGTGCGGGTTGTCCTGGGCGAACTTCTTGACGGCCGCGGCCGCGCGCCTGTCGGAATTGCCCTCGCGCAGCACCGGGTTCACCGCCGAGCCCTTCACGGCGTCATACTTGGCGCGTACGGTTTTCTCCTCCTCGGTCTCGGGGGCGTCCGGGTAATCGGGCAGCGCGTATCCCTGCCCCTGCAATTCGCGAATCGCCTCGACCAGCTGCGGCACCGAGGCCGAGATGTTGGGCAGCTTGATGACATTGGCCTCCGGCGTCTTGACCAGTTCGCCCAGTTCGGCCAAGTCGTCGTTCTGGCGCTGGTCGGCGTCCAGGTACTCCGGGAAGGCGGCAAGTATCCGGCCGGCCAGCGAAATATCCTTGGTGCCCACGCTGACGCCGGCCGCCGCCGCGAAGCTGCGGATGATCGGCAGCAGGGAGGCCGAGGCCAGCTCCGGCGCCTCGTCGACCTTGGTGTAGATGATGTCGGGTGCGTTCTTCGTGTCCATGGTTGTCCAAGCCTCGCTAAAGTTTGGTATACTATAGTACACCAAATTCGCCGGGTCTATATCCCGCTCGGGAAAATCGACGCCCCGGCGCCCCGGCAGGCACGGCTGCGCGCCGCCTCGGCCTGTACCGCGGCAACTCCCGCTGTCGCAAGGGGACCCGCGCCTCGGCCCGGGACGCCTGACACAAAGATGCCCCGACGCGGCCATACCCTAACCGCATACGCGATTTTAACATCCCCCGTGAAAGATGAAACCTGCAGGACAGCTTCGGGGGATTCGGCGCCGCCACGTGTCATTTCTGCCGCTGCGCCGCACGGTTTACCGCGCAGGCGGCGTGACATTTGACCCGGGCGGCGGATCGACTAGCCTGCGGCGAGGAACAGGTCGGGCAGATGATGACACGAACGGCTGACAGGACGCGCCAGAACGCACTCAGCCGGGGCGGGGTCATCACGCTGATGGCAGGAAACAGGAGAAGGTAGATACGATGCAGCACCCCTCGGACTTCGAACAGTCTCTGCTGGAATTCATCAACAGGGCGCGGACCGACCCGCAGGGCGAATTCGATGAACTGATCGTCAACGCCGCCACGGGCGAGGCCGTGGCGGACAACATCACCAACGCGCTGGATTTTTTCGACACCGATCTCGACCTGCTGCGTGACCAGTTCGACGCCCTGACGCCCGTGGCGCCCGTGGCCTGGAACTCGGCCCTCGGACAATCGGCCGAGACGCATTCGCAACTGATGATCGACTTTGACGAGCAAAGCCACTATCTGGGCGACGAGCCTGGTTATCTAGAACGGGTCACGGAGGCGGGCTACGCCCGGCCCCAAACCGTTGCCGAGAACATCTACGCCTTCGGTCAGGACCCGCTGCACACGCACGCGGGGTTTTTCATCGACTGGGGCGACACGCCCACCGGCATCCAGAACCCGCCGGGCCACCGCGACACGATCATGGACCCGGTCTATGACGAGGTCGGTCTTTCCGATCTTGCCGAGAATGATCCGGACACGGATGTCGGCCCCCATGTCGTCACCCAGCATTTCGCCACGCGGCGCGACTACGCACAGCAGTTGGTGGGCGTCGTCATCAATGACACCGACAACGATGATCAATACGACCTGGGCGAAGGCATGGGCGACATCAGGGTGACGGCCGAGAATGCCTTCGACAGCTTCATCACGTCCACGTGGGACAGCGGTGGCTACCAGATGGCGCTGCCGGCGGGCACCTATGACGTGACCTTCTCGGGCGCCGCGCTGGATGGCGTTGTCACCGCCTCCGTCACGATCGGCGGGGAGAACGTGAAGCTCGACGCCCAGGCCGCATCGGCCTCCCGGCCCGCATCGTCGGCCAATCCGGGTGACGAGATCACCGGGAGCGAGACGGCAGACACGCTGGTCGGCACGGATGCCGACGACACCATCGATGGACTCGACGGCGACGACGTGATCGCCGGCAGGGCGGGCAATGACACGCTGACGGGCGGTGACGGCGATGACCAGATTGCCGGGTCCGACGGCGACGACGTGATCGACGGCGGCGCCGGGCGCGACAATA
>NZ_JBKOTX010000242.1:0-7106 GCF_047086965.1 Roseovarius halophilus (ex Wu et al. 2025)
CCCGGCATGGGCCCCGAAAACCGGCGCGACGCCTACGACGTCCATCTCCTCCTGCCGGACGGCTCGACAGAGGTCTTCACGCGCTACGACGCTGCGTGAAGAGGCGCAGTCTTTGATGGCAAGGCTCCGAGCGGCGTGATCGCTCCGAGCCATATTGGGTGAAGGAGGCCCTTGCGTCTGAATCGATCCGTTTATGTTGGCTTTGTCCGCCTCTTACCATTTCGCCAACTTCACGGTGAAGGTCAGCTATCGCAATTTCGACCCAAGGCCTTTTCGGCCGCTCCGGGCTGACTCCAGACAGTTGCCTCGAGCGAAATAGACCTCGCCTCCGAGGCGGACGCCGCGCAAACGATCACGCCAAGGCATGAGCGCAGTGACGGTCGTCACGGTGGGCTGGGCCCTCAATGCCGCGTCGCGCCCTGCACCGCGCCATCGGTGTCCAGCCGCAGCGCCGCGCGCCACAGCGGCGTTTTCACGAACAGCGCATCCTCCATGCGGTAGCTGACCGCGCCGCTCTCCTTATGCAGCAGGCCGGCCCAGCAGAGCGGGCGCAGCACCTGAATATACAGAGCCCCCATGACCGCGTCATACCGTGGGACCGGCCCCGTCTCAGGCTCGCTATAGAGCACGCGCCGGAGATGTGCACCTGTGGCGCCGTCCTCGGCCTCGACGTTCAGCACGTTGAGGAAGATATCCCAGTTGCCGAGAACGGGCGCGTCATTCAAACGTGAAAACCCCGCACGGTCGACGCGAAACAGGAAAGCCGGGACCATGGTGTCGAAGATCCGGCCGGGATGACCGACCAGCGCCCGTCCCGCCTTGGTCAGCCTGAACGCGCCCTTGTAGTGCCGTCCCAGCTTCAGCGTGATCATCAGCTCGTGGAGCACCATGAGCGGCATGAAGTCCGGCTCGTTCAGAACCTTGTTGACGGCGAAGAGGTCGGCCTCGGTGTGGCCGGGCCAATCGAACTCGGCCGCGGCCCAGTGCACGAAGACCCGCTTGAACGCCTTCGACGGCGTGAGAGGGATACCGCCATGCTCCCCCATCCAGGCAAAGGTCCTCTCCAGCCCCCGAACGATCGGCGAGTGCGCAAGCGCGGGGTCGGCGTCGTCGAGTTTGCGCAGCTCGATCATTCCGGCTCGGGCTTCAGGCTGGTGTCCTGCCGCGCAAGATCGGCCATGGCCTTGCTGAACAGATGCCGCGGGATGTTGGCCAGAGCGAAGCGCTTCTTGTCCGATGGAGCCGCATCATGAGGCGCCTCGATCACCAGCTCCACGTGATCGGTGCTGGCATACAGCTCGACCGTGATCTCGGCCTCCTCGAAATCGACCTCGTGACGGCGGCCGTTGTTGCCGCGAATGATGACGTGAGCCACTGCTATATCTCCCTTGCAAACCAGCGGATGCGTCCGACGATGTGCACCTCGTCGGCGGTCCGCTCATACGGACTATAGAATCCGTTGTCGGAAATCACCCGCACCGCGGGCGGGTCGCTGTTGGGGATGTGCTCGAGCCGCTTGGCCACGAGCCCAATGCCGTCGTCCAGCACAAAGATGCCGGGCGGGTTCGGCGCGCGCCGCGTCATGTCCACGAGCACCGTGTCGCCGTCGAGCAGCGTGGGCGCCATGCTGTCGCCTTCCACATGCATGATGCGCAGCTGCGACGGGCTGGCCTTCAGGCTGTTCCGGATCCAGGACCGTCGGAAATGGTAGGCGCGGTCAGCCGTCTCCTCAAACTCCTCGACCACGGCGCCACCCCCCATGGACGGGCGCGGGCTGGCATGCGCGATGGACACGAAAGCTTCATCCGGGTTTTCGATGAAGGGAGACGTGCCTTCTACATTCCTGATCCCGTGGATCAGCCAGTCGCGATCTACCTTCAGCACTCGAGCGACCTCGCCCAGCTTTTCCATACCGGGGCGTGCAGAGCGGCCGCGCAGGATGTCGTAGACGAAGGAGCGATTGACGCCGGCCATCTCGGCGACATGCGCGGGGCTGAGGCCGAGCTGCTGGGCCCGGGCCCTGAGACGGTCGGCAAGGGTATGATGCTCGGCCATGTTGTCCCCAACGAACTGTGGATGGAAATGGATAAAACAGGATTGCTCCTATGAGGTCAAGAAGATAAGAACATAAGGTAAACATGCAATGGTGGAATCGACGGGAGGGCAGGGGATGCACATCGAGAAATCGTATTTCACGCTCCTCGAGATTCTCGAGCGCTGGCAGATCACCGAAGCCGACCTGATCTATCTTGCCGAGAACGATCAGTTGCGGCTGTCGGTGCGGGTGTTCGGTGTGCCGATGGAGTTCGGTGACATCGAGGAGACGCCGGAGGGCGAGGCCTTTCGGGTGCCCTGGGAGCAGAGCCGCTTCAGCGGGCTGCTGGATCTGCATGCCTGCGATGTCTTCCAGCTTTTCCGGTGCGGTGGGCGGCTACGTGCCGCTCGGTTACGACGTGGTCGACCGCAAGCTGATCGTGAACGAGGCCGAGGGCGCCCCCGCCAGCGCGGCGTCGTGAAGCGCACGAACCACCTCGGCCTGGATCGGCCCGAGCTTGTAGTGCGCGCCGTTGCAGCGCACCTCCTGGTAATCTGAAGAGTGGATGAAGGTCGGCGCCTCGGCGTCCTCATCTCCGGCCGCGAACCCGGTCGCGACCTCGAAACGATCCCGTTCCTGGCGTCTCAGCAACAAGTCACCGATCAGAACGAAGACAGGCTCTGCCTCGCCCCAGGTGCTGGCATAATGGGCCCGCGGCGTCCGGAACGCGCGCGCGTGGAGCTCATCCACATGCCTTTCTTCTTCGAGGCGGCGACCTTGTCGCGGATGCGCTCGCCGATCACCTCGCGCTCGAACTGGGCGAAGCTGAGCAGGATGTTCAGCGTCAGCCGTCCCATGGACGTGGTCGTGTTGAACGACTGCGTGACGGACACGAAGGTCACGCCATGGCGGTCGAAGATCTCGACCAGCTTGGAGAAATCCATCAACGCGCGGCTGAGGCGGTCGATCTTGTAGACCACGACCACGTCGATCAGGCCGTCCTCGACATCGGTAATCAGCTGTTTCAGCGCGGGGCGGCCCAGCGTGCCGCCCGAGACGCCGCCATCGTCGTAGCGCTCGCGCAGGCACGCCCATCCCTCGGCGCGCTGGCTGGCGATGTAGGCCTCGCAGGCCTCCCGCTGCGCGTCGAGGCTGTTGAACTCCATGTCGAGTCCTTCCTCGCTAGACTTGCGGGTGTAGATGGCACAGCGCAGGCGGCGCGCCGGTTCGGTCTGGGACTTTCTGGTCATCGGGCGCCTCCCGTGTGGTCGAGCCCGAAGAACCGCCAGCCATTCCAGTGCGCGCCGGTGATCGCGCGCACGGCGGCCGAGAGCGACTTGAAGCGGCGGCCCTGCCATTCGAAGCCGTCCGTCAGAACGGTAACCATGTGCTCCTTGCCACCCCACTCGCGGACCAGCTTCGTGCCGGGCGCCGGCTTGCGCGGATCCGCCAGCATGCCGCCCAGCTTGCCGTTCGTGACCTCGTCGGCCAGCGCATCGAGCGTGCGGCGCGTCTCCCGGCGCAGCCCGCCATGGGCCAGTTCCTGGATGCGGTAGCCGAGCCGAAGCTCGAGGTTGCCGCGGCTGGCGTTCGGCGCGCGCTCCCCGAAGATGGCCTGCCATTTCTCCTGCAGTTCGGGCACTGTCATGGCCTTCAACGCCGCCAGTTCGGCCATGACGTCGATCCTCTCCGCCTGGCGCGCGGGCGCGGCCTTCGCTGCTGATTTCCTTATGTTTTTCCTCATGTGTCGTCTCCAACTCGGTTGCGAACCTGTCTCCGACGACGGCGTCTGAGGGCGAGAATGTCCAGCGAACTGTCTCCGACTAGCGGAGAATTCTCGTTCATTTTCGGTGGGTTGGTGCGCGCGATGGCGCGGGCGAGGATGGCGGCCAGTTCTGCCAGCCGCTCATCAGTCGTGAGCGTGTCAGCGGGCGGCGCGAAGGTGCTGTCATTGGGCATGGGGAGCGAACCTCCTGAGGCGGTTTGCTCCGTGTTCGCCGCGTGCGGCTTATGCAATCAAGGGAAAACAACACCTTGTCGCATCGGGGAGAAGCTGTTCGAAGTAGATCGGGTCCGCGTCGCGTAAGTTTCTACACTGCATGCGCCGGGTACATGCCTCGCATCATCTTGTCTGATCTGCTGCGCTTTTCTTCGTGGGCCTACTCGAATAGACAGTGGCTCGGACCGTATCTCGTGTGACCTTCAGGCGTCCACACGAAGCAACGATTTCTGGAAGCGGGCACCAAAGGCGTAACTGATGAAGCAAACGATCAAGGCAGAAGAGCAGGAACTCAAGCGGATTTTCAGCGACGATTATCTCTTCGAAATACCGGCTTACCAGCGACCTTACTCGTGGACGACAGAGCAAACATCAGAGCTCCTTGACGATTTGATGGTAGCCATGGGCAGCGGCGACGCAATGGAGGAAGTTTCTCCATATTTTCTGGGAAGCATTGTACTTATCAAGGATCCAAATAAGGCGCTCGCAAAAGTTGTGGATGGGCAGCAGCGACTCACTACGTTGACAATTCTTTTTTGCGTACTGCGGGAGCTGTCCAATGAAACTGGCTCTCGCAGCAGTCTTGATAAATATGTCTGTGAGAAAGGAGATAAATTTGCCGGTAGCGAAGATCGCTTCCGCCTAAGCCTGAGAGAGCGAGATCGAGAATTCTTTCGGGAAAAAGTGCAGGCCGATGGTAGACTCCCGGCTCTTCTAAAGCAAGACAAGGCCACACTAACGGATAGCCAGCAGAGAATTCATGAAAATGCTAATTATCTCTGGCTGCAGCTGTCGAAGCTAGATCAAGTCTCACAAGATCGGCTGACGATGTTCTTGGTTCAGCGCTGTTATCTTGTTGTCGTGGCGGCATCAGATCAGAACTCTGCTTATCGAATTTTCTCTGTAATGAATGATCGCGGTCTAGACTTATCTCCGACTGATATTTTGAAGGCGGACATAATTGGCGCAATGCCCGAAACCATCAGAGGCTCCTACACGGATCAATGGGAAGAGATTGAGGAGGAGCTGGGAAGAGAAGACTTCAAGGACCTCTTTGCTCACATTCGAATGGTATATGTGAAGAGCAAGGCACGAGGTAATTTGAACCAAGAGTTCCGTGACGGCGTTCTCAGCAGGGTCAATGGCCGGAAGTTCATCGATGAGGTGCTGACACCCTTTGCGGAGGTCTATCAGGTGGTGTCGCGCGCCGCCTTTGAGAGCACCCGCGATGCCGACAAGGTCAATTCTTACCTGATACACCTTAGCCGGCTGGATAACTACGATTGGGTGCCTCCCGCAATTGCGTTCTTCAATTCGAATCGTGACGAACAACCTGCTCTTGAACAGTTCGTGCGAGATCTTGAACGCCTCGCCTACGGCCTCTTCATTCTAAGAGCGAACATCAATGATCGCATTAATCGGTATGGGGCTGTCCTGCGGTCAATAGAGAATCGCGACGATCTCTTTGATGAGCTGTCGCCGCTGCAACTTACGCCAGACGAGAAGAGTGACATTCTGTCAGCTCTTGGTGGGCCAATCTATCTGCAAACACGCGTTCGAATGCCTTTGCTTCTGCGCGTTGACAGTTTGCTTGCAGATCAGGGGGCCACCTATGAGCACAAGGTACTCAGCATTGAGCATGTATTGCCGCAGAACCCTGCTGCTGACTCAACTTGGCTGAAATGGTTCCCCGATGCAGACGAGCGAGAACTTTGGACCCATCGCCTCGCCAACCTGGTACTGCTCTCACGGCAAAAGAACACCCAGGCACAGAACTATGATTTTGAGCGAAAAAAGAAGGAATATTTCCAGAAGAAGGGTGTAGCAACATTTGCTACAACTTCACAGGTGCTCAGCGAGCCTGAATGGAATGCGAAGGTTCTCGAAGATCGGCAGTCGACTCTTCTTGGAAAGCTCAAATCAGAATGGCGCCTCTGACGGGCCGTTCGCGTACATTATTTGATGGAGGGAGCAACGCCTCAGATTTCCCGCGCGAACCAACGGATGCGGCCGACGATATGGATCTCGTCGGCCGTTCGCTCGTAGGGGCTGTAGAAGCCGTTGTCCGAGATGACACGCACCGCGGGCGGGTCGCTGTTCGGGATGTGCTCGAGCCGCTTGGCCACCAGCCCCATGCCGTCGTCCAGCACGAAGATGCCGGGCGGGTTCGGCGCGCGGCGAGCCATGTCGACAAGCACCGTGTCGCCGTCGAGCAGCGTGGGCGCCATGCTGTCGCCTTCCACATGCATGATCCGCAGCTGGGACGGGCTCGCCTTGAGGCTGTGCCGGATCCAGGACCGGCGGAAGTGGTAGGCGCGACCGGCGGGATCGTCTTGCTCCTGAACCACGGCGCCGCCCCCCATCGACGGGCGGGGGCAGGCATGCGCGATCGAGACGAAGGCCTCGTCCGGGTTCTCGATGAAGGGGGGTGTGCCCTCGACATCGCCGATGCCGTGGATCAGCCAGTCGCGGTCGACCTTCAGCACGCGCGCGACCTCGGCCAACCGGTCGATGCCGGGGCGGGATGATCGTCCGCGCAGAATGTCGTAGACGAAGGAGCGGTTCACGCCGGCCATCTCGGCGACGTGGGCGGGGCTGAGGCCGAGCTGGTTGGCCCGGGCCCTGAGACGGTCGGCAAGCGTGTGATGCTCGTTCATGTTTCCCCACCCATCTGTGGATGAAATAGGATAAAATTGGATTGATCGACGGCCGTCAAGCAAATAAGAACGGAAGGTAAACATCAAGCATGGGAATCGGAGGGGCGCGTGCACATCGACAAGCTGTATTTCACGCTCCCCGTGGTGCTCGAGCGCTGGCGGATCTCCGAGACGGACCTCGTCTACCTGGCCGAGAACGACAAGCTCCGGCTGTCGGTGCGCGTCTTCGGCGAGCCGATCGAGTTCGGCGACTACGAGGAAGGCCAGGACGGCGAGCGGTTCCGCGTGCCGTGGGAGCAGAAGCCCTTCAGCGGTCTGAACCGTCCCGGGTTTCCGAGAGGCTTTTCTGTTCAAAACCTACGCGGCGTTTTCAAGAGCATTCATCTCTGCATGGAACTCATCCTCCACTTCCTGC
>NZ_JBKOTX010000243.1:0-7089 GCF_047086965.1 Roseovarius halophilus (ex Wu et al. 2025)
GTGCTCGCCATGGCCGCGGCCGGGCGGACGGCGGTCGTCACCGGCGGGGATGACGGACGCCTCCTGCGCATCACCACCGATGGCGCGGCCAGCGAGCTCGCCGATTTCGGGAGCGGCTGGGTCGATTGCGTCGCCGCGCATGGCCGGACGGGCATCGTGGCCTGTTCGGTCGGCCGGGCCGTGCATGTCTGGCGGCCGGGCGCCGCCCGGCCCAAGACGTTCGAGCATCCGAGCACGGTCGGCGGGCTGGCCTTCGATCCCAAGGGCAAGCGGCTGGCGGTGGCGCATTACGGCGGCGCCACGGTCTGGGAACGCGGCGAGCGGCGCTGGACATCCACGAAGCTCAAATGGGCGGGATCGCATATCGGCGTCACCTGGAGCCCGAACGGCAAATACGTCGTTACGGTCATGCAGGAGAACGCCCTGCACGGCTGGCGGCTGCGCGACAAGCTGGACATGCGCATGTCGGGCTACCCGGCCAAGCCGCGGGCGCTCGACTGGGCCGGCGACGGCCCGCACCTCGCGACGAGCGGCGCAGACAGCGCGGTGTGCTGGCCGTTCATTTTCAAGGACGGCCCGATGGGCCACGCGCCGCTCTGCGTGGCCCATGGCGGCAAGCAGCTTGCCACGATGGTGCGGGGCCTGCCGGGGCAGGCGGCGGTGCTGGCAGGGTATCAGGACGGGGCGGTGCTGATGAGCGAACTCGAAGAAGACGCCGAGGATTTCGTCCTGCGGGGAACGACCGGCATCGAGGTGACGGCGCTGGCGGTCACGGAGTCACTGTCGCACATCCTGATCGGCGACTCGGCCGGCGGCGTCCTCTGGGCGCCGCTCAGGAAAGGGGACGGGCATGCGCGGCCTGTTTGATCGCAAGTGCCCCGACGCCGCGGCGGCGATCCTCGGACACGCAGCAGACATCGAATGAGGGAGAAAACAAAATGAACGACACGACCGAGGCGGCCCATGCCGAGCACCTTGCGCAGGCCCAGGATCATTACCGCTGGCGCCGGGACCACATGGAGGCGCTGGCCATCCTGAAACGCGCCGAGGCCGCGATCTTCGCGCATGAAGCGCGCATCGTGGCCCATGACGCCGAGATCGCGCGCCACGAGGAACAGATCGCCCACGGCGAGTCCCATGCCGCCGCGCCGCCCGCGGATGAGCACGCCCGGTTCGCCCATCACCACGCGGCAGGGGCCGAGCATCACGACGCGCTTCTGGAGGCCATCCGCGCCCTCGACGCCCACATCAAGGAATGAGCCTCCCATGAAAGATATTGATACCCGCCTTCCCGTCACCGTTCTCTCCGGCTTTCTCGGGGCCGGGAAGACGACGCTTCTGAACCGCGTGCTGAACAACCGCGAGGGCCGACGCGTCGCGGTGATCGTCAACGACATGTCCGAGGTGAACATCGACGCCGATCTCGTACGCGCCGACAGCCCGCTGTCGCGCACTGACGAGACGCTGGTCGAGATGTCAAACGGCTGCATCTGCTGCACGCTGCGCGACGACCTGCTGGACGAGGTGCGCCGCCTCGCCGCGGAAGGCCGGTTCGACTACCTGCTGATCGAATCCACCGGCATTTCCGAGCCGCTGCCCGTGGCGGCCACTTTCGATTTCCGCGACGCCGAGGGCGAAAGCCTGTCGGACGTCGCGCGGCTCGACACGATGGTGACGGTCGTCGACGCGGTGAACCTGCTGCGCGACTATTCCAGCCACGATTTCCTGTCCGACCGGGGCGAGACGATGGGCGACGAGGATGACCGCACGCTGGTGCATCTCCTGACCGACCAGATCAAATTCGCCGACGTGGTGGTCCTGAACAAGGTCGCAGACGCGGAGCCGCATCAGGTGGACGCGGCCCGCAAGATCATCCGCAGCCTGAACGCCGATGCACGGATCATCGAGACCAACCATTCCGACGTCGCTGTCGAGGCGATCCTAGACACGGGCCTGTTCGACTTCGAAAAGGCTCACGAACACCCGATGTGGGCAAAGGAGCTTTACGGTTTCGCCGACCACGTGCCCGAGACAGAGGAATACGGCGTCGCGTCCTACGTCTATCGCGCGCGGCAACCGTTCGAGCCGGAGAAGATCCTCGCTGTCCTGAATGGCGACATGCCCGGCGTCATCCGCGCCAAGGGGCATTTCTGGATCGCGACGCGCCCCGAGTGGGTCGCGGAATTCTCGCTCGCGGGAGCACTGTCCTCGGTCAAGCCGCTCGGCACCTGGTGGGCGGCGTTCCCGCGGGAGCGCTGGCCTGACCACGACAGCGCGCGTGCCTATATCGCGCAGCACTGGGTGGAACCCTGGGGCGACCGGCGGCAGGAGATTGTCTTCATCGGCGCGGGTATCGACTGGCCCGCGCTGCGGGCGCGGCTCGACGCCTGCCTCCTGCCCGAGCACATGGCGCCGGGGCCGGATGCGCTCCCGGACCTGGCCGATCCCTTCCCCGCATGGCGGCGTGCGGAGGCGGCATGACCCTCGTTCGAGAGATCGTAAGTGATGCGGCGATTGGCGTTGGCGTCGCGGACACGCCCGAGGGCCTGTCGGAGCTGCATCGCCCCGGCTGCGCCGCCGCGATCTGGCGGCGGCCGCCCTTGCCGGGGTTCCAATCGTGGATCGACGGGCTCGATGCGGACGTACTGCCAAGGGCCCGGGTGATCCTGCGGCCCGACGCCGTGCGCGACGCCGCGTCGGAGGTCTGCAATGCCGCCGGGACGCCTGTCGGCCCGGAGCGAGACCGCCTCGCGGACGACATCGCGGCGCTCGCCGACATCTTCGCCGGGCTGATGCAGGCGCGCTGGCTGCGCCTGCGGCTCGACGTGGTGACGACGAATGCCTGCCGGAAGTTCCACATCGACGCCGTGACGGCGCGGCTGGTCTGCACCTACCGGGGCACCGGCACGCAATACGGCATCTCCACCGACAAGGCCGAGCCGCGCCGGATCTTCACGGTGCCAACAGGCGCGCCGATCGTGCTGCGCGGCACGCGCTGGCCCGAACGCCCGCGCTCGGGGCTACTGCACCGCTCGCCCCCGATCGAGGGCACCGGCGAGACGCGTACGGTGCTTGTACTCGACCCCGTCGACGATCCGGAGGAGGCGGTCTGATGCACAGCAATCGCGGCAAGACAAGCCTCAAGCTCAAGCGTCGGACCGAAGACCCGATGCGGGACTATGACCGGCTGCCGCCCGAGCTGCGCGCCTGGCTCGCCGAGGCCGTCCTGCCGTGGCGGCCGCGGTCCGTGCGCCGGGCCTTCGAGCGCGCCGTCGCGCGGACGCGGAACCGCGCGCGCGCCCTCGAGGAGCTGGACCGGCTTCAAGAACGGCTGGTGGCAAAGGACGCGCGGGCGGTCTGGGGTGACGCGCATCCCTGTGTCTCGACGCAAGGGGGCCGATGATGCGCATCCCGGTCACCATCCTCACCGGCTTCCTCGGCGCCGGGAAGACCACGCTCCTGAACCGCCTGATGACGCAGCCGGGCTTTGGCGACACGGCCGTCATCGTCACCGAGTTCGGAGAGGCGGATCTCGACGGGCTCCTGGTCAACCATGTCGAGGACCGCGCCTTCGCCTCCACCACCGGCTGCCTGTGCTGCACCGTCTCGGGGGACGTGCGGTTCACGCTCCTGCGGCTGATGGACGAGGCGGATCGCGGCATCGGGCCGATGTTCAGCCGCGTCGTTATCGAGACGACCGGACTTGCGGATCCCGGTCCGATCCTGCGCACCTTCATGTCGACCCAGCGCATGCTCGATCGCTTCGCGATCAACGGCGTGGTGACGCTGGTCGATGCCGTGAACGGCGCCGACGCGATCGACCGGTTCGACGAAGCGCAGCGCCAGGTCGCCGTCGCGGATCGGCTGATCCTCACCAAAGGCGACCTCGCGGTGGACCCAGCCGCCCTCCGGCAAAGGCTCGTGACGCTGAACCCCAATGCGCGCCTCGAGCGTGCGGAGGAGACGACGGCACACGACATGTTCTCCCTGGCCGCCTTCGATCCGGCCGGACAGCCGCCCGACGTGCAGGCCTGGCTCCGGTTCGACGCGCCCGAAGGGCATGATCACGATCACCACCACGATCACGCCCATGACGTGAACATCCATGGTGCCACGACGGCCTTCTGTTTGTCGGCGGACAGGCCGATCGCGCCGGCGGACCTCGAGGCAGCCATCTCGGCGCTTCAGGCCTCGTTCGGCGCCGATCTGCTGCGCATCAAGGGGCTGGTCGAGATCAGCGATCCTCCCGGCGCGCCCTGCGTGCTCCACGTCGTCGGACATGTCGCCAGCCCGCTGCGCAGGCTCGACGGCTGGCCCGAGGGGGTCCATGCGACGCGCCTCGTGATGATCGTCGCCGGCCCCGGCCGCCATGACGCCCCGGAGATGCTCACCCGTTTCCTGCCGGAACTGTGTACGCCGCGCCCGGTCGCGGGCGACCGGTCCGCCGGGAAGCAATGGACGAGGTTTTGACCGCGGTGCGAATTGACGGGTTAACTTGCCCACCGATACACGGCACGACCCGCCGGGGGCGCGGCACGCGGCAACGCCCGGGACCAAGGGACCATGGTGGATCGGGCGCGCTAAAGGTTGCAATGTTATACTATATCTTATACGCCTGCAGCGCAGCGTGCGTACGCGCGACGTCAAACTGCGTTTTCGAGGCGGTTCGCGCTGAGCAACATGGCGACCGGCCACCCTCGCCCGTCGAACACAGCGCATGACCCGGGATACAGCACCCCGGTTCTTGCCAACGAACGCAACGTAATAACATAGTCCTTATCAAGGAGGCCTGTCACGGATGAAACAGAAATACGCCATAGGCCTCGCGGCCACGCTCGCGGGGCTTCTCTCGACCACGGCGCTGGCCCAGCAAACGGGCGATGGCGCGGCCACGGATCTGGGCACGCTCGTCATCACGGGTGCGCCGACCGCGAGCAACATCGAGGATCTGCCCGCTGACGTGGATGCCGTTGCCGGGGAGGAGAAGCGCAAGCGGCAATCCGGATCGCTGGGCGACACGCTCGATCACCTGTCAGGCGTCGACACGATCGCCACCGGCACGAATGTCGGCAAGCCGGTGCTGCGCGGCTTCTCGGGCAACCGGGTGCGCGTGCTCTCCAACGGGATCGGGCTGGATTTCCAGCAGTTCGGTGTTCGGCACATGCCGACTGTCGATCCGTTCATCGCCGAACGCATCGAGGTGGTGCGCGGCGCGCAGAGCCTGCTCTACGGGTCCGGCGCGATTGGTGGCGCGGTGAACCTGCTGCCCGCGCTGCCGCCGACCGGGCCGGAGGGGGAATGGACCCTCAACGGCGAGACCACCTTGCAATTCCAGTCCGCCCATGAACAGGCCACGGGTGTGCAGAAGTTCACCGGGGCCAATGGGCGTCTGGGCTTCGCGGCAACCCTCGTCGGCCGCTATTCCGGGGGGTTGAACACGCCTGACGGGTCCGAGGCCCTGACCTCGGGCAATCCGCGTGACCCGCTGGTCACCGGCAGCGTGCCCTTCACGGATTACGAACAGTTCAACGGCGACATCAATATCGGCTACATGACCGATATCGGGCAGGTCAGGCTCCGGTACGAACGCTACCGCGACGAGCACAACTTCGTTGTCCCCGACCCGCCACCGCCGAATGGCAACCCGCTGCGGCCCGGCGGCGTGGGGCAGGATATCGAGAACGAGCTGGTCCAGCTCGATGCCGACCTTTCCGTCAACGAGACCTGGACACTCAAGCCCACGCTCTCCTTCGCGACCAATCTTCGCGTGTCCAACCCCGGCCCGCCGGAGCCGCTGCCGCGCAGCTGGCTGCCGGGGGCGGCCGTTCTCGATATCCGGCGCGACACGCTCACGGCCCGGCTGGAGGCCGAACATACCGGGCTCTTCGGCGCGCTCGACGGGCGCATCGGGGTGGAGGCCGTCAATACCGACCAGTCCTCACGCGGCAGCACGATCCTGTCGCCGGGCGGGCAGGTCGAGAACTATGCGCTCTTCGCCTTCGAGGAAGCCGAGATGGGCAAGCTGAAGGTCAACTTCGGCGGGCGGCTCGACTACCGCGAGACCCGGCTGGACCTGGGCCAGACCCAGGGCACGTTCACCAACGGACCGCCGCCTGTCGGCCAGCGCGAGAACGACTATCTCGTGGGCACCTGGGGTCTCGGGGCCAGCTACGCGGTCACGGACGCGCTGTCATTCATGGGCAACCTGTCCCGCGGGTTCCGGGCGCCCAACCTGTTCGAGCTCTACGCCGACGGGGTGCATGGCGGCGTCGCCGCCTTCCAGCAGGGTGACCCGACGCTCGACGAGGAGACCTCGATCAGCGTGGACGCCGGGGTCAGGTGGGAGTCCGACAAGCTCTCGGCCAAGGTCACCGGTTACTACAACGACATCGAGGATTACATCTTTCTTGCCGGAACCGGTAACACTGCCCCCAACGGCTTGCCGATCTTCCGGGTCAGCCAGCAGAACGCCGAAACCTACGGGGTGGACGCCACGCTCGAGGGGCGGCCGCTGAGCTGGCTGACATGGCGCACCACGATCGGCTGGGTGGACGGAGAGCTCGCCGACGGGACGCAGGTGCCGCTTCTGCCGCCGCTGAAGATCTCGGGCGAGGTCACCTTCCATGAGGAGCGCGTCGGCGCGTTCGAGGATGCCTACCTGACGCTCGGGGCGCGCTATGCGGGCGCACAGGATTCGGCCGGGCTGCTGGAGCCGTTCGGCCAGTTCGACTCTCCCCCGCCGCCCTTCGGCACGGCCTCCACGGACGACTACGTGCTCCTGGACGCCACCGTTGGGGGATCGATCGGCGACACCGGAACCGAGGTCGAGTTCGGCGTGGAAAACATCCTCGACGAGGAATACCGGGATTTCCTTGACACCTACAAGAACATCACCCTCGGCCCGGGCCGCAACTGGACCTTGCGCGTGACGCAACAGTTCTGACATGCGGCCGGCCCGGCCGGCGGCGGAGGCCGCTGGCCGGGGGCCTGCCGAATCGCAGGAGCCTGTGGCGCAGGAAGAGGTCTCCGAGGCACAATCGGATGCGCCTGATACGGACAATGACAATGCCTCCGAGGCGATCGAGGATG
>NZ_JBKOTX010000244.1:0-7074 GCF_047086965.1 Roseovarius halophilus (ex Wu et al. 2025)
GCGCTTGCCCGCCAGATCCAGCACGGCGCGCCGGCCGACATCTACATCTCGGCGAACCCGGGATGGATGGACAGGCTGCAAGAGGACGGGCTTGTCGAGGAGGGCACGCGCCTCGACCTTCTGAGCAATGCCATGGTCCTGATCGCAGCCGACACCGGCGTCGCGCCCGTCGAGATCGGCCCCGACATGGACCTTGCGGGCCTGCTCGGCGACGGGCGGCTGGCCATGGCGCTGGTCGATGCCGTGCCGGCTGGCATCTATGGCAAGGCCGCTTTGGAAAGCCTCGGTCTGTGGGACAGCGTCGCGGCCCAGGTGGCCCAGGCCGACAACGTGCGCGCGGCGCTGGCCTTCGTTGCCACCGGTGAGGCGCCCTATGGCATCGTCTACGCCACCGACGTCATGGCCGAGGACGACGTGCGTGTCATCGGCACCTTTCCGGCCGAAACGCATCCGCCCATCGTCTACCCCGCCGCGGCGCTGGCCAAGAGCGACAATGCGCTGAACCGGACCTTCCTCGACTTCCTGCGCGGCCCCGAGGCGCGGGCGGCGTTCCTGCGTCAGGGCTTCGTGGTCATTGCGGAGTAACCGCTGATGGATTGGCTCGGCTCCGACGAGTGGGAAGCGCTGGCGCTCTCTCTCCGGGTCTCGTTGTGGGCGACGATTGTCAGCCTGCCACTCGGGGTTTTCGTGGCTTATGCGCTGGCGCGCTGGTCCTTTCCCGGCAAGCAGGTGCTGAACGGTATCGTCCACCTGCCGCTGATCCTGCCGCCGGTGGTAACGGGCTACTTGCTGCTTCTGACCTTCGGCACGCTCGGCCCAATTGGCAGTATTCTGGCCGAATGGGGCATCGTCTTCGCATTTCGCTGGACGGGAGCGGCGCTGGCGGCAGGTGTCATGGCCTTTCCGCTGATGGTGCGCGCGATCCGGCTGTCGATCGAGGCGGTCGATCCCAAGCTGGAACAGGCGAGTGCCACGCTCGGGGCCGCGCCGATTTGGGTTTTCCTGACGGTTTCGCTGCCCATGGCGCTCCCCGGGATCATTGCCGGCGCGATCCTCGCCTTCGCCAAGGCGATGGGAGAATTCGGGGCGACGATCACCTTCGTGTCGAACATTCCGGGCCAGACGAGGACCGTTCCATCGGCGATCTATGCTTTCCTGCAGGTGCCCGGGGGCGAGGGACCGGCAATGAAACTGGTAATCGTCTCGGTCGTCGTGGCCATGGGCGCGCTGCTTTTGTCTGAACTGATCGGGCGGCGCGTGGCGGCACGCATCGGGGGCGCGTGATGCTGAAAGTCACGGTGCGCCATGCCTTCAAGGACTTCACGCTCGATGCCGCCTTCCGCGCGCCGCCGGGGGTGACGGTATTGTTCGGCCGGTCGGGCTCGGGCAAGACGACGCTGGTGAACGCCGTGGCGGGCCTTCTGATGCCCAATGAAGGGCGCATCGCCGCGGGCGACTGGACGCTGCTCGACACTCAGGCGGGTGTGCGCCTGAAACCCCACCGGCGCAGGCTCGGCTACATCTTTCAGGAAGGGCGGCTGTTTCCGCATCTGACCGTCCGGCAGAACCTGTCCTACGGCGCGTGGTTCGCGCCGAAAGGCGCACCGCGCGAGGATATGGGCCGTGTCGTGGACCTTCTGGGCATCGGCCACCTGCTCGGCCGGAGGCCCGGCGCGCTCTCGGGTGGCGAGAAACAGCGCGTCGCGATCGGCCGCGCGCTCCTGTCCGCGCCGCGCCTGATCCTCGCGGATGAGCCGCTTGCGGCCCTCGACGAGGCCCGCAAGGCCGAGATCCTCCCCTATTTCGAACGGTTGCGCGACGAGGTGAACGTCCCGATCCTCTATGTCAGCCATTCCGCCTCCGAGGTCGCGCGGCTGGCCAGTACGGTGGTCGCTCTCGATGCGGGCCGGGTTGTGGCGCAAGGCTCCGCCGCGCAGGTGCTGGGCGATGTGGGCGCGATGGGCGCGCGCGGCACGGCGTCTGTGCTGACGGCGCGCGTCACCCGCCACCATGCAGACGGGCTGAGCGAGCTTGCCGCGGCTGCCGGACCGCTGTGGTTGCCGTGGGTCGCGGCTCGAGAAGGCGCGACGATCCGCGTTCGGATCGCTGCGCATGACGTGATCCTGTCGCGGGCGCGCCCCGAGGGACTGTCAGCCCTGAACCTTCTGTCCGGCACGGTGACCGAGATCCGCCCGGGTGACGGACCCGGTGCACTGGTCACGCTGGATGTGGGCGGCGACCGTCTGTCGGCGCGTATCACCATGCGCTCGGCGCAGGCGATGGGCCTTGCCACCGGCCAGCGATGCCATGCTGTTATCAAGTCTGTCTCCATCGCCCCCGAAGATGTGGGGCGCGCCGATCAGGAACCCGCCGAATGACGCGGCCGCAGCGCCCCGCCTTCGCCGTCGCCCTCGGCATGGTCGTTGGGACCGCCGGCGGCCTGATCGGGCTGGGCGGGGCCGAGTTCCGGCTGCCGGCGCTGGTCAGAATGCTTCGCTTTTCCGCGCGCGAGGCCGTCACGATCAACCTCGTGGCCAGCTTCATCGTGCTGGCGGCGGCATTGCCCTTCCGCGCAGCGACGGTGCCCTCGGACCAGATCACGCCGCACCTGCCCGCCGTTCTTGGCATGCTGGCAGGGTCCATGTCGGCAGCCTGGATTGGCGCGGGCTGGCTCCGCCGTGCGTCCGACAAGCTGCTGGGCGGGCTGATCCTGATCCTGCTCGTTGCGCTCGGCTGTGTGCTGATCGCCGAAGGGCTTTTCGTGGTCGAACCAACCCGGCTTGTGGGCGCGGGCCTGTTCCCTACGGTCCTTGTCGCTGCCACCTGTGGCGTCGCCCTAGGCCTCGTCTCGTCGCTTCTGGGGGTCGCGGGCGGCGAGCTCATCATCCCCGTCTTCATCCTGCTCTTCGGGGTGGACGTGAAGGTGGCAGGCTCGTTGTCGATGCTGGTGGGCATGCCGACCATCGCCGTGGGCCTCTCGCGCCATTTCGGCGCCGGATCGTTGCTACGCGAGGACGCCGTCTGGCGCACGACGATCCTGCCGCTCGGGGCCGGGTCGATCCTCGGGGCCAGTCTCGGTGCGATGCTGCTCGGGGTCGTACCGAGCCAGGTGCTCAAGATCGGGCTCGGGCTGATCCTGATCTGGTCAGCTTGGGGTGTTTTCAGGCATCTGCCACAGACCGCTCCGGCGGCGACCGCGCCGCCGGACCTGCCCGCGCGGGTGGTGGCGCATGACCCTGAATGGGGCCTTACGACGTTGACGGTAGATGGCCAGACCGTCACAGTTCCACGCGTCGACCTGCCGCCCGGATCGCGGACCTCCTTCCGGATCGACGATCGTGACGTCACGCTCGCTCTCGCCGTCGAGGCAGGCTCGAGTGCGCTCAACACACTCTCGGGGCGCGTGGCAGGGATTGACCTCCTGGCGGACGGCGCGACAGCCCGCGTGCGTCTGGCCATTGCGGATGCGGGCGAGATCTCGGCACTTGTCACCTGTCGGTCCGTTACCGGACTCGGCCTGATCGAGGGTGCGCCGGTGTTTGCGCGGTTCAAGGCGACGGCGGTGCGATGACAGGCCGCCTCACCCAAGATCCACCGGTGGAGCCATTCGTGGCCCGGCGCGCCGCAACATCACCACACAGGCCAGACAGAGTTTCGCGTGCCGTAGAAAAAGGCTGCCGGCACGCCCTCCGACAGTCTCAGAGGCAATCCGCAAGTGCCGTGGCGAGGTTATGCAGAACGTTACCGTAAAGATCCGGGCCGGGTTCGAGGTCGGAGCCAAGCGGGTCAAGCACGCCGGTACTCGCCTCGGACCTGTCCATGACCGCGGCCACGATACCGGGGTCGTATTGCGGTTCCGACAAAACGCAGCTCGCGCCTTGGTCTGCCACACGCGCCTGGATCCCGGTTATGCGGGCCGGGCTGGGGTCGGCGGCATCGGACACGGATATCGCGCCTGACGCTGGAAAGTCGAACGCCGTCTCGAAATATTGATAGGCGTCGTGGAAGACGATGAAGTTACGGCCGCGTACCGGTTCAAGGATGCCGTTGATCTCGGTGCTCAAAGCGGCCAGTTCCTCGCGCCCCGCCGCTGCATTGGCAAAATAGGTGCCCGCGTTGTTTGGATCGGCAGCAGACAGCTGTGCCGCGATGGCATTCAGCCAGACTGCGCCGTTATCGGGCGACAGCCAGGCGTGGGGGTCGTGATCCCCGTGATCATGCCCGGCATGCCCCGCACTGTCATGGCCCGCCTGATCGGCCTGACCGTGATCAGGGTCCTCGTGACCATGGTCGTCATGCGCCGCCTCCTCGGCATGATCTTCTCGACCATGGTCGTCGTGATCTTGGCCATGCGCGTCGGTGTCGTGGTCATGGCCGTCATGCTTGTCGTCGTGATCCTCATTCTTATGCGAATGCGCCTCGAACAGCACTCCCTCCCGGAACGGCAGTTTGGTCGTTCCATCGACCTCGAGCAGTTCTGTCGCGGTTGCGTCACCCGCAAGTGTTTCAATCGCTCCGCCGAGCCAAGGCGTCAGGTCGGGGCTTACCCAGAATACGAGGTCGGCGTCCTGCAACGCGCCCGCCTCGGACGGACGAAGGTTGTACTCATGCGGGCTGGCCCCGGGGGCCACGATCAGGGATGGCTCGCCTACCCCCTGCATCACGCGGGCCACCAGTGAATGAACAGGCGCGATATCGGCCACCACATCTGGCACATCCGCCATGGCCGTCCCACCCAGCACAGACGCGGCGACGGAAAGGGAAACGAGGTTTCTGGACATATGCGGCTCCATGTGATTTTATAACGTTGGTACATGGGTATAGGAAATGAGATAACATGACAAGCGCTGCCCACGCAGGAAAGCCCGCATCCAGCGACCTGATCGGCTTCGAAAAGCACGATCACGGGTCCTGCATCCGTTCCGGGCTCAAGGCGGCCGAGGCGCACTGCCAGACGGAAGGTTTGCGGCTCACGCCGGTTCGCCGCAAGACGCTGGAAATCCTTCTGGAGGCACACCGGGCGGTCGGGGCCTATGAGATGCTCGACAGATTGCGGGACGCCGGGTTCGGTTCGCAACCCCCCGTGGCCTACCGTGCGCTTGAATTTCTTGTCGCCAACGGGTTCGCGCACAAGATCGAACGGCTTAATGCCTTCATCGCCTGCGCCCATCCCGGGGCCAATCACTCGCCTGCCTTCATGATCTGCCGGATCTGCGAGTCGGTGGCCGAGGCGCAATCCTCACCGGCGCGCGGCGCGCTCGGAGAAGCAGCGCGCGCCACCGGGTTCAAGATCGAACGGACCGTGGTCGAGGCCGAGGGCATCTGTCCTGCTTGCGTGGGAAAGGTTGACGCATGAGCCTGATCGCGGCGGATACTGTCAGCGTCAGCTTTGGCGCGAACAGGGTTCTGCACGACGTATCTCTCGCGGTAGAGCCGGGCGAGATCGTGACCGTCGTCGGGCCTAACGGCTCCGGTAAGACCACGTTGCTGCGGTTGCTGATTGGTGCAGCCAGCCCATCCTCGGGGCACATCACGCGCAAACCGGGGCTGCGCATCGGCTATGTCCCCCAGAAGCTACATATCGACCCGACCCTGCCCATCACGGTGGACCGGTTCCTGCGCCTGCCCGGGGGTATCGCGCGGTCGGCCTGCGCCGCGGCCTTGGAACACGCGGGCGTGCCGGACCTGTCCCACCGCCAGATGTCCGCCCTGTCGGGCGGCCAGTTCCAACGCGTCCTGCTGGCGCGGGCGCTGATCAATAAACCGGACCTGCTCTTGCTCGACGAAGCCACACAGGGGCTGGATCAGCCCGGCTCTGCCGCCTTCTACCAGCAGATCGAGGAGGTCCGCCAAAGCACCGGCTGCGCCATCCTGATGATCAGTCACGAGTTGCATGTGGTCATGGCGGCCTCCGACCGGGTGATCTGTCTCAATGGTCATGTCTGCTGCCAAGGCACGCCCGAGACCGTCTCCGCTGCGCCGGAATACCGCGCGCTGTTCGGCACCGGCACCGGTGGCGCGCTGGCCCTCTACCGGCATGAACATGACCACAGTCACGACGAAACCTGCGCGCATGACCATGCACCGCAGGACAAGCAAACCGAGGCCGCCGAATAATGCTGGACGATTTCATGACCCGCGCCGCGCTTGCCGGCGTCGGCGTGGCCCTTGCAGCGGCGCCCTTGGGCAGTTTCGTCGTGTGGCGGCGCATGGCCTATTTCGGCGATGCCACGGCGCATGCCGCGATCCTGGGGGTGGCCCTGTCGCTGGCCTTGCAGATCTCCATCTTCGCGGGGGCCGTGGCCGTGGCGCTTGCGATGGCGCTGATCGTGACGATGCTCACTGGACGCGGCTATGCGATGGACACACTGCTTGGTGTTCTGGCGCATTCGGCGCTGGCGTTCGGGTTGGTTGCCGTGTCTTTCTTGTCGGGAATCCGCATTGACCTGATGGCCTATCTCTTTGGTGACATTCTGGCGGTGTCGCGCGGCGATCTGGCGGTGATCTGGGGCGGTGCGGCGCTGGTTGTCGGGCTGATCGGTTGGCGCTGGTCGGCGTTGCTCACTTCGACGATCAGCGCGGAACTCGCCTATGCCAGCGGGATCGACCCGAAACGCGAACAACTCGTCCTGACACTGTCACTCGCCATCACCGTGGCCGTCGCCATCAAGGTCGTCGGCGTGCTGCTGATCGCGGCGATGCTGATCATTCCCGCCGCCGCCGCCCGCCCCCTTTCACGCACGCCTGAACAAATGGCGCTCACTGCGGCGATAATCGGTAGCGGGTCCGCCGTAATGGGCTTGCAATCTGCCTATGCGCTCGACACCCCCGCGGGACCATCCATCGTCTGCGTCGCAGCGCTCGTATTTCTTGGCACAAGCATTCTGAAAAGCCTGCGATCCTGACGGGCGGATGTTCCTGCCCGGCAAAGCGTAACGGTTGCCTTCAGCTTGGTAGGCTTGAAGCTAGGCGTTGAGTCCCAGCGTGTGCTGGTCTACTGATCTGTGACCATCAGAAGGATGCACTATGGACAAATTCTTCACGTCAGCGCCACGACCACGCACGCGATCCGAG
>NZ_JBKOTX010000245.1:0-7070 GCF_047086965.1 Roseovarius halophilus (ex Wu et al. 2025)
GGACGCGCCCGGGGCCGAAGGCTGGCCAGCGGCGCATCGGTGACGACGATGGCCGCCGCCGTGATCGCGCCCGAGCCGGGCCGGAGCTGCGGGCGCAGGGACGTGTCCACCGCCGCCGCCCGTGCCGTCATGTCACCCAAGAGGAAAATACCCGCCAGAGCGGTGAATAGTACGCGTTTACGCATTGCCCGGCCCTTTGGTTCTCATTGCCTGTGCGGGCATCGTAGCCGGAACCGGCCCGAATCGGAAGCATTCATGACATGGCGGGCGGCGCTGCGCGGAGCGCCGCCCGCCATGCGCGGGGCCGGTCAGCCGGCCTTCTGGATCTCGACCGAGTGCGGGTAGGGAATCGAGATGCCGCCCTTGTCGAAGGCTTCCTTGACCGCCTTTGTCATGTCGAACTTCAGGCTCCAGTACTCCGCGGCGTCGCACCACAGCCGCGCTGTCAGGTCGACGGAACTGTCGCCGAGGTTCGTCACCCGGACCCACGGTTCGGGGTCGTCGTGCACGCGGCTGTCGGCGCGGGCCAGATCGGTGATGATCCGCATCGCCTTGTCGGCATCATCGCCGTAGTCGATCCCGAAGGTCATGTCGCAGCGCCGCGTGGCATGGTGCGAGAAATTGGTGATGATCGCGCCCCATGCCTGCCCGTTGGGCACGATGATCTGCACGTTGTCCGGCGTCACCAGTTCGGTGAAGAACAGGTTGAGATCGGCCACGGTACCGGCGGTGCCGCCGATATCGACGTACTGGTCCACCTTGAAGGGCCGGAACACGATCAGCATGACACCGGCGGCCAGATCGCTGAGCGTCCCCTGCAGCGCCAGCCCGATCGCCAGCGTGGCGGCGCCGAGCACCGCGACGAGGCTCGTTGCCTCGATCCCGAAAAGGCCCAGCACGGCGATCAGCACCATCAGCAGGATTACCCACTTGACGAGGCTCGCCACGAAATTGCCGATCGTGCGGTCGATGTTCTTGCTGGCGTTGATCTTGCGGCGGACGAGCCCCGACACGATGCCGGCCGCCATCCAGCCAAGCACGAGGACGATGACGGCCTTGACCGCGCTGATCAGGATGGGGCCGTAGCTGCCGAGGCTTTCCATTATTGCTTGCATTTCTGTCCCTTGCACTGTTCGCGGGCGCATTCGCGCCATTTTGGCCCGCCTACAGTACACAAGCGGGCCGTGTCAGCCCATCGGAATCTTGGCCGGCGGGCCCGTTGGCCCGGGCCGTCACGGTGTAACGCGGCGTCCGGCGTGACATTCGGATCGCGAGCGCCCATTTTTGCCCGCAAACAGGGAGACAGCCATGACCGCCTATCCACATCTTCTGTCGCCACTGGACCTCGGGCACGTGACGCTGCGGAACCGGGTCATGATGGGGTCGATGCACACGGGCCTGGAGGAAACGCGGGACTGGGACCGCGTGGCAGAGTTCTACGCCGCCCGTGCG
The DNA here is from genome assembly GCF_047086965.1 of Roseovarius halophilus (ex Wu et al. 2025). Lineage (NCBI taxonomy): Bacteria > Pseudomonadati > Pseudomonadota > Alphaproteobacteria > Rhodobacterales > Roseobacteraceae > Roseovarius > Roseovarius halophilus (ex Wu et al. 2025). The sequence goes on from NZ_JBKOTX010000245.1 coordinate 1,453, forward strand.
CGCGGCGGCGCGGGGTTGATGGTGACGGGCGGCATGGCGCCCAATCGCGAAGGCGGGGTGTTTCCCGGGGCGGCGGGGTTGTTCACGCCCGCGGATATCGCCGATCACCGCGTTGTCACCGACCGGGTGCACGACGCCGGCGGGCTTATCGCGATGCAGGTGCTGCATGCGGGGCGTTATGCCTACGGGCCGGAATGCGTGGCGCCCTCGGCGGTGAAGTCGCCGATATCGCCCTTCGCGCCGAGAGAGCTGGACGAGGCCGGTATCGAGACGCAGATCGCCGCTATCGTGACCGCCGCGGCCCGCGCCCGCGAGGCCGGGTATGACGGCGTGGAGATCATGGGATCGGAGGGGTATTTCATCAACCAGTTCCTCGTGCGTCATACGAACAGGCGCACGGATCGCTGGGGCGGGTCCTACGAGAACCGGATGCGCCTTGCGCTGGAGGTCGTGCGGCGGGCGCGGGCCGCCGTGGGGGACGATTTCATCCTGATCTACCGGCTGTCGATGATCGACCTTGTCCCGGATGGCAGCACCTTCGACGAGGTCGTGCAATTGGCGCGCGAGGTCGAGCGGGCCGGTGCCTCGATCATCAATACCGGCATCGGCTGGCACGAGGCGCGCATCCCGACGATCGTCACGAGCGTGCCGCGCGCGGCCTTTGCATGGGTGACGCAAAAGCTCATGGGCAAGGTGGGCATCCCGGTCATCACCTCGAACCGGATCAACATGCCCGATGTCGCCGAGGATATCCTGGCCGGGGGCGGGGCCGACATGGTGAGCATGGCGCGCCCCTTCCTTGCCGATGCGGATTTCGTGAAGAAGGCCGCGGCCGGGCGCAGCGACACGATCGCGCCCTGCATCGCCTGCAACCAGGCCTGTCTTGACCATACCTTCAGCGGCAGGATTTCCAGCTGCCTCGTGAACCCGCGCGCCTGCCACGAGACGGAGCTGCGGATCACCCCGGCGGCGGTGTCCCGGCGCGTGGCCGTGGTGGGGGCGGGGCCCGCGGGGCTGGCGGCGGCGATGACGGCGGCGGAGCGCGGGCACGCGGTGGACCTGTTCGACCGCGACGACCGGATCGGCGGGCAGCTCAACATGGCGCGGGAAATTCCCGGCAAGGAGGAGTTTCACGGGCTGGTCGCATGGTACGGCACCATGTTGGCGGAACGGGGTGTGACGCCCCGGCTGGGGCGTGCCGTGACGGCCGATGACCTGGCCGGGTATGACGAGGTGATCGTCGCCACCGGCGTCACGCCGCGCGATCCGGGCATTCCGGGGCAGGACGGGCCGAACGTGCTGAGCTATGTCGACGTGCTGCGCGACAAGGCTGCGGTCGGCAATCGCGTGGCCATCGTGGGCGCGGGGGGCATCGGTTTCGACGTGGCCGAGTACCTTGTGCAGGGGGGCGAGAGCCCGACCGAGGACCTTGCGGACTGGCAGGCGGAATGGGGTGTCGCCGACCCGGCCGATCACCGCGGCGGGCTGGCGCCCGACGGCCCGCACCCCGCACCGCCGGCGCGGCGGGTGACGCTGTTGCAGCGCAAGGCCGAGCGGGTGGGCAAGCGCCTTGGCAAGACAACGGGCTGGGTTCACCGCCTGACGCTGCGGATGAAGGACGTGGAGATGATCAGCGGTGTGAACTACGAGCGCATCGGCCCGGACGGCCTGCATGTGAGCTTCGGCGAGGCGCGCGAGACCCCGACCGTGATCGTGGCGGACACCGTGGTGCTGTGCGCCGGGCAGGTGCCGCGGCGATCACTGGCCGATGATCTGGCCGCGCGCGGCGTGACGGCGCATGTGATCGGGGGCGCGGACGTTGCCGCCGAACTGGACGCCAAGCGCGCCATTGATCAGGGAACGCGCGTGGCGGCGGCGGTCTGACGCGCGTCGCGCGTTTCTTTATGGCGAACGATCCAACACAAATTCCTATTATTGTCGGTCCGGTGCCGCAGTTGTGCCCGAATTGCCGGCGAGAACTATCCGTGGAATTGATAGAGGTATTGGGTATGGATCGCCTTACGGAAATGGAGGCATTCGCGACCGTGGTGGATCAGGGGGGATTCACCGACGCCGCGCGCAAGATGGGGATCTCGAAGTCGGCTGTCTCGAAGCATGTCTCGTCGCTGGAGGCCCGGCTGGGCGCGCGGCTGTTGAACCGGACGACCCGCCGCGTGAGCCCCACGGAAATCGGGCTGGCCTATTACGACCGCGCGCTGAGGGTTCTCAACGATGCCGGGGAGGCCGACGCGCTGGTCAGTTCCATGCAATCGGACCCGTCGGGGCTGTTGCGCATTTCCGTGGCGACGGATTTCGGGGTCAATCACCTCAGCCCGATCCTGAGCGAGTTCCTCGGGGAGTTTCCCGACATCACCGTGAACATGGTGCTCAACAACCGTTACGTCGAACTGATCTCGGAAGGGTTCGACATGGCCGTTCGTATCGGCGAGCTGGAGGACAGCTCGCTCCGGGCGCGCAAGCTGACCGAAACGACCAAGCGCATGATCGCCAGCCCCTCCTACCTTGAACGGCACGGGCGGCCGACACGGATCGACGATCTGAACGAGCACAAGCTGCTGCATTATTCCAGCCAGGCCAACGGATCGGTCTGGAAGCTGACCGCGCCGTCGGGCGAAAAACGGCAGGTGCGTACCGCCGGGGGCCTGAGCGTCAATGACGGGCAGTCGCTGCTCAACGCCGCGATCTCGGGGCTCGGGATCGCCTATCTGCCCAGCTTCCTGTATGCCAACGCGATGACCGAGGGGCTGGTCGAGGACGTGATCCCCGACCTGCCGGTCGAGACGCAGGGGATATTCGCGGTCTACCCCCCGGGGCGCTTCACCCAGCCCAAGGTGCGCGCCTTCATCGATTTTCTGGTCCACGCCTTTGCCGACAAGGGGCCGACGGACTGGTAGCTCTTCTTCCTCGCCATGTTTGGCCACCTTCCCCCCGGGTCGCGACAGGCGGTCCGGGGGCTTTTTCCGCGGGGTGGCCGGACCGGTGCACGGGCGCTGTGCGACCCGCCCGCTTGCCGGGACCATCGAAGCGGCCCAGATAGGGACGTGTGAAACTGGATTCGAAAGGTCGCAACAATGTCCAACCCGACGCTTCTGACGATTTCCGGCTCGCTTCGCGCGGGGTCGCTCAACCGGATGCTGCTGGCCGAGGCGGCCGCGGCCTTCGGCCCGGCCGACGTGGTCGAGGCCGATCTGCGGCTGCCGCTTTACGATGGCGACCTGGAAGAGGCCGAGGGCGTGCCGGCGGCGGTCGAAACGCTGGCCGGTCAGATCAGGGCGGCGGATGCCGTGGTGATATCGTCGCCGGAGTACAACAAGGGTGTCACCGGCGTCATCAAGAACGCGCTGGACTGGGTGAGCCGTGTCGAGGGCCCGGTATGGAAGGACAAGCCGACCGTCGTGATGTCGGCCAATGCGGGGCGCACGGGCGGCGAGACAGGACAATTCATGTTGCTGAGCTGTCTCGTGCCGCTGCAGGCGCGGGTACTGCCGGGGCCGATGATCGCCGTGGCGGGCGCGGGGGACGCGTTCGACGATACCGGCAAGCTGACGAATGACCGCTATCGGAAACAGGTGGAAAAACGGATGCAGGCCCTGCGCGCCGACCTTGGCTGAGGCAACCGCCGCGGCTGGCGCGGTGGCGCCGCGCGGCGGCATTTTGCCGATTTTCCTCCGACTCCAAGGGCTCTAACCTGCCCGCATGGAAACACCGTTGCAAACCCTGACCGACGTGATGGACCCGGCTCGCGCACAGGCCATGCAGGCGGCGCTGGGGCGCGCGGACGCGATCGGCGACGGGTCCCCGCTGCCGCCGTTCTATCATCAGCTCTACTTCTGGGATCCGCAGCCGCCCGACGCGCTGGGCCGGGATGGCCATCCAAGGGTCGGCGGGGTGATTCCCGATATGGGGCTGCCCCGGCGGATGTGGGCCGGCGGTCGGCTGGCCTTCGTCGCGCCGCTGGCGGCGGGCCGGGTGGCGGAACGGCGGACCTTCCTCGAAAGCTCGGTACGCAAGCAGGGACGCAGCGGTGCGCTGGGATTCGTCACCCTGCGGCATGAAATCCGGCAGGCGGGGCGGCTATGCGTGACCGACTGGCAGGATCTGGTCTACCGGGCGGAGCCGGCGCCCGGCACCGCGCCCCCGGCGCCGCCCGTCGCCCCGGATGACGAGGCGGGGTCCGACACGCTGGCCTTCGACACCACGCTTCTGTTCCGGTATTCGGCGCTGACCTTCAATGGCCACCGTATCCATTACGACATGGACTATGCCACCGGCGTCGAGGGATATCGGGGGCTGGTGGTGCATGGGCCGTTGCTGGCGCAAATCCTGATGCTGCGGGCCCGCGAAACGGCGGGCAGCCTGCGGCGGTTCCGGTTTCGTGCGACGGCGCCTTTGCTGCAAGGCGAAACGGCCACGTTTTGCTGGCGAGGCGGCAGGTTCTGGGTAAGGGGCCCGGATGGTCGCCAGTGCATGATCGCACACGCCAATAGCTGATCTGCAGCGCGTCGGGCCGGGGATGACGCAGGGCCAGCCGGTGCGCCGGGTCCACCGCCGCGTCGAGTTGCGGTTCGTCGGCGGGCCAGCACAACGCGCTGTCGATCATCACCGCCGAAAGCACCTTGCCGTTGCGCATGCAATCGGCCTCGGCCGCGTCGCCGGTTTCCCATATCTTGCACCGGATGCCCCGGCTGTTGCGCGTGCCCCGCAGGAAGGTGTTGAGCAATGCCTTGGCCCGCCGGCCCTTGGCGGTGTCGGGCGCCGGGCATTCGACGCCGCGCAGGCCCATCTCGCGCCCGTCAAGCGCCATCCGGTCGCCGGCGATGGCCCGCCACACGCGCGGGACGTTGTCGCGCGCCGGTGCTGTCGGGTCGGGGTCGGCGGCAGGGGCGGCCGACGCGGTGACCCCTGCCAGCAGGATGGCGGCGAGACCGGGAAGGGGGCGACAGGCAAACATGATTCGAGTTTATCAGAATGACGCCTCGGGGCGAAACCCGGCCGGGATGTTGTCCAGCCCGTCGAGCATCAGGTCGGCCATGACCTGTCCCACCTTCGGCGCCATGCCGAAGCCGATCTTGAAACCGCCATTGGCGATGAACTGCCCGGGGTGGAGCGGATGCGCGCCCAGCATCGGCGCGCGCGAGCGCGTGCGCGGGCGCAGCCCGGCCCAGCGTTCGAGCACGCGGGCGCCATGAAGCAGCGGGACGGCGCGCATCGCGCGGTCGATCACGGCGTCAAGGCGCGCGTCGGTGGCGGTCGCGTCGTCGAAGTCGCGTTCCGAGGTGGAGCCGATGGCGGTGGTCCCGTCCGCATGGGGCACGATATGAAGCCCGTCGGCGAAAAGCTGCGGGCTGTCAGGGGCGCTGAAATCCAGCAGCGCGCCCTGTCCCTTCACCGCGTTGCCCACCATGCGCGCATGGCTGGCGGTGAGCCTGTCGAGGTCGGCCACGCCGGTCGCATGCAGGACCGTGCCGTCCTGAGGGCCGTCGCGCAGAACCTCGCCGCCCCGTGCAGCGCGCGTCGACCTCGGCGTTTTCCAGCAGCCATTCGACCGGGCGCGCGCCCCGTGCGGCCTGCACCTCCTCGACCTCGGCCACCTGCTC
>NZ_JBKOTX010000246.1:0-6946 GCF_047086965.1 Roseovarius halophilus (ex Wu et al. 2025)
GTGCCGGTCGAGGCCGCGGGCGCGGTCCCGCCAGAGGCGCTTGCGGATCTACCCGCGCAGGCGGTGATCTGGTGGGGCGATGACGCGACCGGCCGCGCCTACGAGGCCGCGCTGGCCGAACGCGAGGGCCCGATCGTTGCATTGATCACGGCCCAGCCCGATGCCGCCCAGGTGCTGCACGAACGCCACGTCTGCATCGACACCACGGCGGCGGGCGGCAACGCGGCGCTACTCGCCGCCGTCGCCCAGCAGGACTAGCACCGCGCGGGGGGCGCTGCGCGATCAGGTCCAGTCACCCCTGGCGGTTCCGACCGCGTCGGCAACATTCGCGAAACCGTCGCGCGCCAGCAGGGCGTCCAGCCCGCGCGCGATCTCGCCGGCCAGCGAGATGCCGCCATAGACCATCGCGGTGTAAAGCTGCACCGCCGAGGCCCCGGCGCGGATCTTGGCATAGGCCTGGTCGGCCGAGCCGACGCCGCCGACGCCGATCAGGGGCAGCCTGGTCAGGGTCGCCAGCCGGGCCAGCACCCGCGTGGATCGGTCGAAAAGCGGCTGGCCGGACAGTCCGCCCGGCTCGTCCCGATGCGGGCCGCGCAGCCCGCTGCGGGACAGCGTCGTGTTGGTGGCGATGATGGCCGCGACGCCGGCGGTCTCTGCCACCGCGGCCACCTCCTGCAGCTCGGGGTCGGACAGGTCCGGTGCGATCTTCAGGAAGATCGGCACGCCGCCCGCGTTCGCGGCCATCACGCCCTCCAGCAGTGCGGCAAGCGCCGCCTTGCCCTGAAGGTCGCGCAGTTTCTCGGTGTTGGGGCTGGAGACATTGACCGTGGCGAAATCGACATGCGGGCCGCAGTGGCGCAACACGGTGGCGAAATCCGCCGCCCGATCGGCGCTGTCCTTGTTGGCGCCCAGGTTCAGGCCCACGATCGCCCCCGCCGGGCGGCGGGCCAGACGCGCCGCGATCGCCGCCATCCCGTCATTGTTGAAGCCGAAACGGTTGATGGCGGCAGCATCCTCGGCCAGCCGGAACAGGCGCGGTCTGGGGTTGCCCGGCTGCGGACGCGGGGTGGCGGCCCCGACTTCGAGGAACCCGAAGCCGGTCCGGGCCAGGGGTCCAAGCGCGACCGCGTTCTTGTCGAACCCGGCGGCCAGCCCCACGGGGTTGGGCAGGTCCAGCCCGGCAAGCTGCGTCTTAAGACGGGCCGATGTCACCGGCCCGCCCCGCGGCCCGAGCCCCAGGTTGAGCGCCCGCAACGCCAGATCGTGTCCGATTTCCGGGTCCACCGCGCGCAGGGCACGCAGGCCGACCTGTTCCAGCACCCTCACGAGACGGGCACCTGCGGCACGCCATCCACGACCGGGATCGGCCTGGCCCAGAGGACCTCATCGCGCAGAAGCGGGCGGTTGTAGAGATGCGGGAACTCGGCCCCACCGCGCGAGACCTCCCAGCGCAGGTCATCGCCATAGGTCGCGGCCTCGAGCGCGGCGAGCATCAGCCCGGACTGCCCGGCAAAGTGCTTTTCGGCGGTCTCCTGCGCCTGCACGGCGGTCGAGGCATGGATATAGCCGTCGGCCAGGTCGATCGGGGCGCCATCGAAGCGCCCGGTCCTGTCGAGAACGGCCCATTGGTCGGCGGTCAGAATCTTGTAAATCAGCATGGTGGACGGTTTGGCCCGTGACTGCCGCCCCGTCAAGCAGGCCGCCTGTCATGCAGGCGTCACGCAGGCGGGCTAGGCCTTGTCATGACGGGGGTTTTGACTCCCGCATGGCTTGTGCGCAAGCTTGCTGCATTCCAACATCTGAGGGGTATGACCATGACCGTCCGTCTGCTTTCCACAACCGCCGTGCTGGCCATGACCGGCAGCATGGCAGCCGCGGAATATTCGCTGACCATCCTGCACACCAACGACATGCACAGCCGCATCGAGTCGATCAGCCGCTTCGATTCCACCTGCGGCGCCGAGGCCGAGGCCGCCGGCGACTGCTTCGGCGGCATCGCCCGCGTCGCCACGATGGTCGAGCAGAAACGCGAGGACCTGGCCGACCGGAATGTCGTGCTGCTGGATGCGGGCGACCCGTTCCAGGGGTCGCTGTTCTACACCACCTACAAGGGCGCGGCCGAGGCCGAGTTCATGGAAGAGATCGGCTATGACGTCATGGCCGTGGGCAACCACGAATTCGACGACGGCCCGCCCAAGCTGGCCGAGTTCATCGACGCGGTCAGCTTCCCGGTGGTCTCTGGCAACCTCGACCTGTCGTCCTCCGATGTTCTCAAGGACCGGGTGCAGAACCACGTGGTGCTCGAGGTGGGCGGCCAGCGGATCGGCGTGATCTCGGCGCTGGCCTCGGACACCGGCGAGACCTCGAGCCCCGGCCCGAACGTGACCTTCCAGGACGAGATCGACAGCCTGGCCGCGGATGCCCAGACCCTGACCGACGAGGGCGTGGACATCATCATCGCGCTCAACCATGTGGGCCTTCCGGCGGATCGCCGCATCGCCGAGGCCGTGCCGCAGATCGACGTCATCATCGGCGGCCACAGCCACACGCTGATGACCAACGATGACGCCGACACCCCGGCCTATCCCGCGATGATCGAGGGCACGCCGGTGGCGCAGGCCTATGCCTACACCAAGTACCTGGGCGAGCTGACCCTCACCTTCGACGATGACGGCAACGTCATCGAGGCCACGGGTGATCCGATCCTTCTGGATGCCTCGGTCACGCCGGACCCCGAGATGTCGGCGCGCATCGCCGAAATGGGCGCCCCCATCGAAGAGATGAAGACCGAGGTCGTCGCCGAGACCGCCGAGTCGATCATCGGCGCGCGCGAGGTCTGCCGAACCGGCGAGTGCGAAATGGGCAACCTGGTGGCCGATGCCATGCTGGACCGCGTCGCCGACCAGGGCGTCCAGATCGCGATCCAGAACGGTGGCGGGCTGCGCGCCAGCATAGAGGCCGGCGAGGTCACGATGGGCGACGTCCTGACCGTTCTACCCTTCCAGAACACGCTGTCGACCTTCGAGGTCAGCGGCGAGACCATGGTCGCGGCGCTGGAAAACGGCGTCGGCGAGGTCGAGGAAGGCGCGGGCCGCTTCCCGCAGGTCGCCGGCATGTCCTTCACCGTGGACCTGAGCGCCGAGCCGGGCAGCCGGATTTCCGATGTCATGGTCGGTGGCGAAGCGATCGATCCGGGCGCGACCTACGGCGTTGTCTCCAACAACTACGTCCGCAATGGCGGCGACGGCTATGCCATGTTCGTGGGCGCCGAGAACGCCTATGACTATGGCCCCGACCTGGCCGATGTCACGGCGGAGTACCTGGCCGAAAACACCCCCTACGCGCCCTACACCGACGGCCGCATCACCGTCACGGGCAACTGAGGTCAAGTCGCCCGCGGACGTTGGCCCCCGGCGCGCAAGCGGCGGGGGCTTTTTCACGCCTCGACCGCGTCTTCCAGCGCGCGGTAGCGCAGGCCCAGGGTCACGGCGCGCGCGACAAAGCTGGTCAACATGGCCATCCACAGACCGTGATTGCCGAAGGCCGGGATCAAGAGTGCCGCCGCCAGAACATAGATCGCGAGGGACAGGGCCATCATGTTGCGCATGTCGCGGGTGCGGGTCGCACCAATGAAAATGCCGTCCAGCATGAAGGGCGCCGCGCCCAGCAACGGGGCCAGCACCATGTAGGGCAGGAAGACGCGCGCCACCTCGCGCACCGGCTCGGCCGTGGTCATCACGTCGATGATCGGGCCGCCGAAAGTGGCGAAGGCCCCGGCCAGAAACGCGCCCGACATAAAGGCCCAGACCGAACAGAGCAGCGCCGCGCGCCGCAGGGCCGCCCGGCGGCGCGCGCCCATGGCCTGCCCCACCAGCGTTTCGGCGGCGAAGGCAAAGCCGTCCAGCGCGAAGGCGGTGATCGTCATGAACTGCAGCAGGATCTGGTTGGCCGCCAGGGTAACGTCGCCGAACCGCGCCCCAAGCAGCAAAAAGGACACGAAGATGCCCTGCAACAGCAGCGACCGGATCAGGATATCCGTGTTCACCTGCGCGAAATGGCGCAGCCGGGCGGGGTCGAGCACCCGCGCCCGGTCACACCAGGACGGATTGGCGAAGGCGGCCCGGCAGAACCACAAGCCCAGCGCCAGCCCGGACAATTCGGCGATGAAGGTGGCGATGGCGACCCCTTCCACACCCCAGCCCAGTTGCAGCACGAACAGCAGGTCCAGCCCGATGTTCAGCCCGTTCATCACCACCTGCAGCACCAGCACCGCGCGGGTGCGCTCGGCCGCGATCAGCCAGCCGGTGATGGCATAGATCGCGATGAGCGCCGGGGCCGACCAGACCCGGATGGCCATGTAGCCGCGGGCCAGCCCCTCGACCTCGGCACTGGCGGGCGACAGCCAGAAGCCCAGCGCGAAGATCGGCCATTGCAGCACGATGATCCCAAGCCCCCCAAGGGCGGCGATGGCCAGACCGCGGGTGAGGATCGCCGCGCCCTCGGCCGTGTCGCCACGCCCCAGCGCCTGGGCGGCGAAACCGGTGGTCCCCATCCGCAGAAAGCCGAAAATCCAGTAGATCGCGGTCAGGATCGTGGCCCCGATCCCAACGGCGCCGATGGGCGCCGCCGCCCCCATCTGCCCGACAACACCGGTATCCACGGCGCCAAGGATCGGCACGGTGGCGTTTGACAGCACGATGGGCACCGCAATGTTGAGCACCCTGCGGTGCTTCAGCGCCTCTTCCATGCCCTCAGCCTTCGCGGGTGGGCATCAGGAAATGCCCGGTGGCCTGGGCGAACATGCGGTCGCGGTTGTCCTGCCAGGCCTCGACCTGGACGCTGGCATAGCGCCGCCCCGAGCGCACGACGCGGGCACGGGCATAGGCGTCGCGCGGCAGGCCCGAGCGCAGGTAATCGACCGTCAGGTCGATCGTCTTGGGCAGGCGCGGCGCGCGGTCCGCCAGTTGAATATCGGCCCCGCCCTGTTCGATCTCGTCCCAGCGGGTGGTCCAGGACAGCTCCACGATGGCCGTGGTTTCAAGAAAGGCCGCCGTCACACCACCATGCAGCGCGGGCAGCATGGGGTTTCCGATCAGGTCGTCGCGGTAGGGCAGCAGGGCCGTCAGTTCATCGCCCCGCCGGTCGAACCGGATGCCCAGGAAGGCGATGTAGGGCACCGCTTCGACCAGCGCCTCGAGCGCGGCATCGCGGCGCTGCTTGACCACCTGCACGGGTTCGGGGCGTTTCATGAGGCACCTCCCCTTTCGATGGCAAAGGCCCCGGCGGCACTGGCAACGGGGCGGTCCGCGTCGTCATCCAGTGCCACGGCCCGCATGAAGGCGACCGAGCGGGTGACGTGATAGCACTCGGCCCGCGCCGTGATCGCCTGCCCCGGCGTCGCCGGGCGCATGTAATCGATGCGCAGGTCCAGCGTCGCGGTCGAGATCGGCGCGACCGGGTGGATCATGACCGCCGCCCCGCCGCAGGTGTCCAGCAGCGCCGAGACGGCGCCACCATGGATCACCCCGGTTTCCGGGTCGCCTATCAGACGGTCGTCATAGGGCATGGTCAGCACGGCACGGCCGGCGTCGATCTCGCCCAGCTTCATGCCCATGGCCCGGGCATGGGGGATCGCCTCGATGAATTGCCGCGCCAGTTTCGCGCGCCTGTCCGCGTCGCTGTCCTCGTGCATGGGTGTCCTTTCCTTGCCGCGCAGGGTCGCCCGTCGCGCGGGGCGGCGCAAGCCCTCGCGCCTGACGTTGCCCCGACGCCGGGGGAGGTCTAGTTTGCGGGTCACGGAGGATTCCATGACCGATACACGGCTCGGCTTCAAGGCCATGTGCGACCGCTTCGAGGTGACGCCACGGACCCTGCGCTATTACGAGTATATCGAGCTTCTGGCCCCCGAGCGCGAAGGCCGGTCGCGTTTCTACGGCCCGCGCGAGATCGCCCGCATGACCCTGATCCTGCGGGGCCGGCGCTGGGGATTCAGCCTTGAGGACATCCGCCAGTGGCTGCTGATCTACGAGCACGAGGGCACCGAGGCGCAGATGCGCGCCTTCGTGGACCTGGCCGATCGGCAACTGGCCGACCTCGCCCGCCAGCGCAACCAGCTTGACGAGATGATGGGCGAACTCGAGGCCCTGCGCGACGAGACCGCCGGGTCGCTGGATTAGGCACCCTGACCTTGCGGCACCGTGCGGCCCGGTGTCACTCTGTCCGGCGGTGACGCGCGGCCCGGCCTAGGGCAAAGAAAAGTCCCGCAGACCGTCGCGCCCTGACCGCGTCGCGCAGGCGCTACAGGGTCATCTCGGGCTGTCGGCACCGTAGGGGATTTTCCGAACGCGCCATCCTGTCAGCACGGATCGGATCATGAGCGGCAGCTGGCGCACCTCATGCCAGCCGCGCGAGGCGTGAAACATGATCGTTCTTTCCCGGTATCGCGAAGCCGCGATATCGGATTGCAGGGACTTGTCCTGCATGGCCAGACCGGGGGACAGCACGCCGTATCTTTCGTTCGCGAAATATCGCGTCCGGCGCGGATAGAACAGGAAATGATCGACCGGCACCTTGCTGTGCAGAACCGCGTCGACCAGCCGCGCGGCGGCACAGCGGTGGATGAGATAGGCTCCGGCGCCGGGCGACATATGCCGAAGTTCCATCAACTGGTGTCCGGTGGGAAGGGGCGGACCGACGGGTCTTGTTACCTGACCGTCACCACCGCTTTCGATCTTCAACAGCGGTATGGACGCATCCCGAGTGCCTGCCAGTTCCGCGACGACTGCTGCCGTGCGCGTGTCGAGCACCAGGTCATCCTCAAGGATCAGGCCCCACTCCGCATCATGCGGGTACTGTACCCTAAGGTCTGGAAATTCGCTCGAGTTGGGGGCCATGAGCCCCTGCTGGGGCGCGCCCCAGCAGGGGCTGCCCATTCTGGTATTCCATG
>NZ_JBKOTX010000247.1:0-6902 GCF_047086965.1 Roseovarius halophilus (ex Wu et al. 2025)
AGGGCCAGTGGGCCGAAGCGCGCGCGGCGGACGATTTCGCGGCCTTCGCGCCGGTCCTGTCCGAGGTGGTGGCGCTCAAGCGCGAGGAAGGCGCGGCACTGGCGGCGGGTGGCGATGTCTACGACGCGCTGCTTGACGATTTCGAGCCGGGCGCGACGGCGGCCGGGCTGGAAGCGATGTTCGGGGAAATGCGCGCGCGGCTGGTGGCGCTGCGTCAGCGGGCGCTGGCGGCGCCCGCGGTGCCGCAGGTGAGCGGACGCTTCGACGAGGCGCACCAGATGGAGCTGGCGCGGCGGCTGGCCGTGACGTTCGGCTACGACATGGCGCGCGGGCGGCTGGACAAGGCGGTGCATCCGTTCAGTTCGGGCAGTGGCGACGACGTGCGCATCACCACGCGCACGGCGCCGGACGATCCGTTCAACTGCCTTTATTCCACGATCCACGAGGCCGGCCATGCCTGTTACGAACAGGGGATAGACCCGGCCTATCGCCTGACCCCGTTGGGACAGGGCGTGTCGATGGGCGTGCACGAAAGCCAGAGCCGCATCTACGAGAACCAGCTCGGTCGGTCGCGCGCGTTCTGCGGCTGGCTTTACGGCGAGATGCGCGCGGCTTTCGGCGATCTGGGTATTACGGATGCGGACGCGCTTTATGCCGCCGTGAACCGGGTGCATCCGGGGTATATCCGCACCGAGGCCGACGAGGTCCAGTACAACCTGCATGTCATGCTGCGGTTTGACCTGGAACGGGCGCTGATATCCGGGGACCTGCCCGTGGCCGATCTGGAGGCCGCGTGGAACGACCGGTTCGAAGCCGATTTCGGCACGCGGGTGGACCGCCCGTCGAACGGATGCCTGCAGGATGTGCACTGGTCCGTGGGGCTGTTCGGGTATTTCCCGACCTACAGTCTTGGCAATGTCTATGCCGGCTGCCTGCACGCGGCGTTGCGCCGGGCGGTGCCGGATCTGGACGCGTGGCTGGGCGAGGGTGACCTGGCGGCGGCCACCGGATGGCTGCGCGAGAACGTGCAGCGGCATGGCGGGCTGTACCAGCCGCGTGACCTGATCACGCGGGCCTGCGGGGCCGCGCCCACGGCGGAGCCGCTGATGACCTACCTGGAGGAAAAGTTCGGGGCGCTTTACCCGGCCTGATGCCGGCGGCGATCATTGGTTGACGGTGATCACCTTGTCCCTGGATTTCTCGATCCATTTGGCCATCGTTTCGAACAGGACATCGACATCGCGGGCCTCGATGGCCTGACGCAGTGACTTGAGCGCCTGCGCCATCTCGATCTCCGACAGGTGCCCTTCGAGCGCGCGCAGGATCTTGGGGTGCGCGGTGGTCATCATGTCCGAGCCGATCATAAGTTCCTCGTGCAGCTTCTCGCCGGGGCGCAGACCAGTGATGCGGATCTCGATGTCGCCATCCGGGTTTTTCCCGTCCCGCACGGTCAGGCCCGCGCCCTCGATCATCTGCCGGGCGATCTGGCGCACCGGCACGGGCTTGCCCATGTCGAGGACGAAGACATCGCCGCCCCGCGCGTACGACCCGGCAAGCAGGACAAGGCTGACCGCTTCGGGGATGGTCATGAAATACCGCGTGACGTCGCTGTGCGTCAGGGTAACGGGCCCGCCATTGGCGATCTGTTCCTGGAAGAGCGGGATCACCGAGCCGGACGAGCCGAGAACGTTGCCGAAGCGGACCATCGAGAAGCGCGTGACCTTCGAGCGCGTCGCGAGATCCTGCACGACGAGTTCGGCCATTCGCTTTGAGGCGCCCATGACGCTGGTCGGGCGCACCGCCTTGTCGGTGGAAACGAGGATAAAGCGCTCGACCTGCGCATCCTCGGCGGCATCGGCAGTGATCTTGGTGCCCAGAACGTTGTTGCGCATCCCCTCGATGGCGTTGTCCTCGACCAGCGGCACATGTTTGTAGGCCGCGGCGTGCAGGACGATGTCGATGTGCCATCTCTGCATCGTCATCGTCATCAGTTGCTTGTCGCATACCGAGCCGAGCACGGCCTCGATCCGGATCCCGGACGCGACATTGGCCAATTCGCGATGGATCTGGAAAAGGGAATGTTCGCTGTGGTCGATCAGGATGATCGTTTCGGGCCGGCACAGGATCAGCTGCCGACAGAGTTCGGCCCCGATGGAGCCGCCCGCGCCGGTGACCAGAACGCGCCGGCCAAGGTAGATGTCCTGTACGCCGGACAGCGACTCCCCCAGATGTTCGCGCCCCAGCAGCTCGTTCACGTCGACGGGCCTGGTATCGGCCAGCCCGTTGGCCGTCTGCGATACGAGGTCCGCGAAGGACGGCAGGGCGTGGACCTCGCAGCCCGTGTCGCGCAGCCGTTCGGTCAGGTTACTGCGCAGGGAGGCGGGCGCCTTGGGCATCGCCAGCACGATCCGGTCTACCGCGTGGCGCGCGATCACCTCGTCGATCTCGGCCGGGGCGTGAACGCGCAGGCCGGCGATGCTGAGGCTTTGCAGGCGCGGATCATCATCGACGAAGGCCACGGCGCGGACCCGCTCATCGGTGGCCAGTGCCGTGGCGAGTTGCTGCCCGTTGTGGCCGGCGCCGTAGATCAGCAGGCGCGTCTGCGGATTGCCCCTGCGATAGATGCGCAACAGCGCCGTGCGCAGGCTCAACCGGGCCATGACCGACAGGATCAGGAACAGCATCCCGGCGACGGCAAAGACATGCGCGGGCGTGGCGGTGGGCATGATCAGGGCGGCGAGCACGCCCGTTCCGATCAGCATCACCGCAACGAAGGCGGATTCGATCACGCCCTGCATCTCGTAGGCGTTCAGCTTGATCTTGTGGAGCCCCATGAGCGTCGTGACGGCCCCGCCCATTACCAGCAGGATGATCATGTCGCGCAGCGCGACGGCCGGGTTGGCCGCGATCCATGAAAGCCCCAGCAGCAGCCAGCACGCAAGTGCGTAGGACAGGCCCACGAGAACAACGTCGATTGACAGGATGAGGGCGCGTTTCTGTGATCGCGTAAGGGAGATCGCGAGATTGTACAGCATGCGTCCCGGTCCCCCGTTCGGATTGGGGTCGCGCCCCTTTTGGGTATCTGGCCGGCTGTTTTGCCGATAGCAAACCAGACACTTTGGTAGCAACAATAAGAAAATCGGACAAGGCAGGAATTCTGCGGATGCGAACAAACCGAATTTCGGCGGGTTTTCGCCGAAATCAGGGTCTTTATGATCCTAGAGTGGCGCCCGGATGCGCAGGCACCTGAGCGCAGTGACAATGATCAGCCGCAGATCGAAGCACAGATTGCGATGCTGTGCCCAGATGAGATCGAGGCGTGCCTTTCGCGGGATACAGCACCGCATGTAGAGTTGCTCGGTCTCCTCGGCGCTTGTGCATCCGGCAAGCAGCTTTTCCTCATTGCGGTGGAACAACAGCGTGCCCAGCCCGGTCACCCCCGGCCGGCTGGCGAGAACCGCCGCGTAGGTCTCGGGGCATTTTTCAACGTAGCGTCGAAGGGGCGGGCGCGGCCCCACGAAGCTCATGTCGCCGCGCAGGATGTTGACGAGCTGCGGCAGCTCGTCGAGCCGGCGGCCCCGTAGCCAGGCCCCGGTGCGGGTGATCCTGCCGGCCTTGTAGCCCGCCGACACGCCGCAGTCATCGGTGGCGCTGCGCATGGTCCGGAATTTCCACAGCACGAAAGGCGCGTCGGGTGTTTTCATGCGTTCGGAGAGGTACAGGACGGGGCGGCCATCCCGCAAGAGGATGACCCCGGCGATCGCCAGCATGACGGGCAGCAGAAGCACCAGCAGCACGAGCGCCAGCACGATATCGAAGAGCCGCTTAGCGGGCGTCATCCGCTGCCTCCAGGTCCTGCCAGTCCGCGATCATCGCGGCTGCCGTCTTACGAGTTTCGAGGCCCGGCAACAAGCGGGTCAGCCGCCCCGTTGACAGCGTGACCGCCTGTATTGCCTCGGGCGGGGCGTGCCGCCAGCGCACGGGCCGTCCCGCCGCCCCTGCCAGGTCGGCCATCTCGACCGGATCGCCGGACGCTATGTTGAGAACGGGCGGCAGCGCGTCGGGCGGCAGATCGGCGAGCGCGGCGATGACACGGGCCAGATCGCCGGGGGCGACATAGCTGCGCAGCGGGCCGCGCCCGTCCTCGAACCTGTCGAGGGTCACGGGATCGTTCGAGGGACACAGATTCGGCGTCAGGCTGTCGGCGCCCAGCACGTTGGCCACGCGCAGGCAGCAATGCGCGATCGATCGGTCGTCGAATGCCGCCACGTCGTGTTCCATGTCGCGTTTCGCGGCCCCGTAGCCGGACAGGGGGGATGGTGGCGTGTCCTCGGACAGGTCGGTGCCGGGGCCGTAGACGGCGGCGCTGGAAAAATGCAGCACGCGCCGGGCGCCGCATGCCCGCGCCAGTCGCCGGCCCTCGCGGGCGAGGCGGGAATTCTCCGCCAGCGCTTCGGGCGTGCCGCGGGTGGTGCCCCAGAGGCTGACGACCGTGTCGCAGGCCGGCAGGTCGGGCATGGGCAGGCCCGGGGACCACGTGATGTCCGCGCCGGGATGACGTGACAGGAAAGCCGCCGGCGGAAGCCCGGCGCCGCGCGGGCCGGTCCATATCCGGCGCAGCAGGCGCCCGACGCGCCCCCCCGCCCCGGTGACGAGCAGTGCCGGCTGTCGCGATTGATTTGCCAAGCTGTCTTCCTTCGCGGTTCCGTGCCTCAAGATTTTGTTTGTCTAGCACCATGCGATCGCGGTAGTGAACGCATAAACTGATAAATATCGGGTGGGAGAAAGACGTGCGAAAAACCTCGCGAGCCGTGGTCGTTCTGGGCTTGGCGGTCATGCTGGCAGGGTGCAGCCTGCCGCGAAGCGCCGCCCTGCAATCCGAAATCGTGAACGAGGCCAACCGCGAGGAGCCCACCATTCAGGTCGTGCCCGTCACGCGCGAAACGACGCCGATGCTGGCCGACTGGCCCGCGACCGGCTGGGACGGGTATTACCGGTGGTTTGGCAACGGTCGCGGGCCGGATTCGTCGATCATCCGCACCGGTGACAAGCTGGATATCGTGATCTGGGACAACCAGGAGAACTCGCTGCTGTCCAGCGGTGGCAGCAAGTCCACGCCGATCCCGGCGACGGTCGTTTCGTCCTCGGGCAACGTGTTCATCCCCTATGTCGGTGACGTGGCCGTGCGCGGCATGACAGCGGACGCCGCGCGCGAGCGGCTCCAGAAAAAGCTCGAGGGCATCGCGCCCACCGCGCAGGTGCAGCTTGCCGTGAAACCGGGGCGCAACAATTCGATCGACATGGTGGCCGGCGTTGGATCGCCCGGGCGCTATCCGCTGGAAAACCGCAACACCAAGATTCTCGGCGTGATCGCGCAGGCCGGGGGGATCATCCCGGCGCTGCGCCATCCGCTGGTGCGGCTTCAGCGCGGTACCGAAAGCTACGAGACGCGAGCGGAAAGGTTGATGGCCGATCCCGCGCGGAATGTCCGCGTGCGCGGCGGCGACCAGATCATCGTCACCGAGGACGACCGCACGTTCAACGTGCTGGGCGCCGCCGGGACCCAGGAAGTGATGAATTTCCGGAAGGAAAGCATGAGCGCCATGGAGGCGTTGTCGGCCATGGGGGGGCTGCAGGGGTCGCGTGCCGATCCGAAGGGCATCCTTGTCCTGCGGGAGTACGAGGCCGAGGACCTCAAGCCCGGGACGGACGGGCCGGACATGCAGCAGGTCGTGTTCACGATGGATCTCACATCGGCCGACGGGCTGTTCGCGGCGCGCCAGTTCGAGATCAACCCCGATGACACGCTGCTGGCGACCGAGTCGCCGATCTCGGCGGCGCGCACCATCGTCGGCCTGTTCGGCACGGTGATCGGGGTGACGAGCAGCGCGAACAACCTCTGACACGCGGCAGGCGGCGCGGTTTCCCGGGCCGCCCGGCCGTCGGCTGGGGCGGAGGCATTTCCAGGAAAAACATGGCGGATGGGCCGGCGCGCGGCACCGTATCGCGCGTGCCGCGCCGGGTGTTGACCTGCTGGCAGGCCGGCGCCTGTTGCGCGCAACGTCGCGCGCCACGACCCGCCGCCGGCATGGCGCGGTCAGTAATCCTTTTCGAAGAAGAGGCCTATCCCGGTGTCGCCCGTGTTGTCCGCGCGGCCCTTCGCGGTGATGCTGGGGGTTATGTCGAGATTGAGATTGATCTCGCGGCGGCCCTCGCTGTCGGCGGTGAACTCGGAATATATGTTGTCCGAGATGTAGGCGCCGGCGCTGACTTCTGTCGCGCCGTCCTCCCCGGAGGTCACGTCCAGATTGCTGAGGCCGAAGGTTTCTCGCAGGCGGCCGACGATGCCATTGCCGCCCCGGCCCGACAAGGTTGCCACGGCGGAGGCGAGTTGCGCAGCCTGAAAGGCCGAGATGTTGTCGAGGCCCCGGCCGAATATCAGGCGCGAGACGACCTCTTCCTCGGGCAGGTCGGGCTGCGAGCGGAAATTGACGCCGGGTTCGCTGGCCAGCCCCTCGATGATGATCGTGATCAGCGTGTCCGCCGCCGATGTCTCGGCGACGAAGCGCATGTAAGGGTCCAGCGCGCCGCGCAGGTCGATCAGCCCCTCCGTCAGCTCAAGCCGCTTGCCGAGGATGTCCAGCCGGCCCCGGATCAGTTCAACCTGTCCGCTGGGGATGACGTTGTCGGTGGTCCCCGTCACGCGCAGGCCGCCCCCGAGTTCGGCATCCAGACCGCGCCCGCGCACGAAGATGCGGTTGGGCGCGTTGATCGTGACATCCAGCGGGAAAGCGGGCGCCGCGCCGCCGCCATTGCCGGCGTCTTCCGCGATCAGGCCGGCGCGCGCGCGTGTCAGCCGCGCGGCGCGGGATTCGTTCAGGTGGCGCAGCCCCGGCAGGGCG